>DATEJJ010000461.1:0-3022 GCA_035278125.1 Rugosimonospora sp. | reverse complement strand
CGCTCCCGCACCGGCCGAGCCCACCACCGGCCCGGCCACGGGTGCCCCTGGTGGCGAGGCGCCCGGCGGGACGGCGCTGCCCAGCCCGGCCCGGATGCGCACGGCCGAGTCGGTCTGACGGCACGCCTGGCAAGATTGAGCGGTGGCTAGCCCAGAGAACTTCTACCAGGCGGTCGGCGGCGAGCCGACCTTCCGCAAGCTGGTCGACGGGTTCTACGCCGGGGTCGCGGGCGATCCGGTGCTGCGCCCGCTGTACCCCGAGGCCGACCTCGGGCCGGCGGCCGAGCGGCTGCGGATGTTCCTCATCCAGTACTGGGGCGGGCCGGGCACGTACTCGGAGCAGCGCGGGCACCCGCGGCTACGGCAGCGCCACGCCCCCTTCACCATCGGCCCGGTGCAGCGGGACGCCTGGCTGCGGCACATGCGCGCGGCCGTCGACAGTCTGGACCTCACGCCCGAGCAGGCGAGCACTCTCTGGGAGTACCTCGAACGGGCCGCGATGTTCATGGTGAACACGTTCGAGGGGTAGCCGGCAGCGCGGGCGGCTCGTTGGATCCGTAGTCCTGCCCCGCCCGCAAGGAGCCCCCACATGCGCCGTGGTCTGCTCGCCGCGTTCCTGACCGCCGCGACCGCCGTGCTGGCCGCGGTCACCGTACCGGCCGCGCTGGCCGACCAGAGCCAGCCCGCGGTTGTCTCGGCCAACCCGGTCGACTACACGCCCAACATCCTCGACGGCACCGTGCTGTCGCTCGCGCTGGTCGGCCGTACCGTCGTGGTGGGCGGCGACTTCGACCAGGTCGCCGCGGCGGGCAGCCCGCTCAGCCAGGTGCGGTACGGGATCTTCGGGTACGACCTGTACACCGGCGCGCTCACCGGCTTCGCCCCGCAGATCGACGGGCCGGTCAACGCGCTCGCCGCGGGTCCGGGGGACACGGTGTACGTGGGCGGCAGGTTCAGCAAGGTCAACGGGGTGGCGCAGCGGGGCCTGGCGCAACTGGACCTCTCCACCGGGCAGCGGGTACCCGGGTTCAAGGCGTCCCTGGACAGCGGGGACGTACGCACCCTGGCGTACGCCCACGGCTGGCTGTACGCGGGCGGCTCGTTCAGCGGGATCAACGGGCACACCCGTACCGCGCTGGCCCGGCTGAACCCGGCCACCGGAGCCCTGGACAGCGGGCTGGACCTGCGGCTGACCGCCCCGCACACGGCCCCGACCCGGGTCTACGACCTGTCGGTCAGCCCGGACGGCAGCAAGCTGGTGGCGATCGGCGCGATCGAGGCGGCCGGCGGGCAGCCCCGGGCACAGCTGCTGATGGCGAGCATCGGGGCCGCCGGCGTGAGCCTGTCGGGCTGGTACACCGACGCGTACCGGGCCGCGTGCGACTCGGCGTACGACACGTACCTGCGTGCGGTGGACTTCTCCCCGCACGGCGACTACTTCGTCGTGGTGAGCACGGGCAAGCTGACCGGGCCGGGCATGATGTGCGACAGTGCGGCCCGGTTCGAGGCCACCGGTACCGGCGCGCACGGGCCCACCTGGGTCAACTACACCGGCGGGAACTCCCTGTTCGCGGTGGACGTGACCGGCGCGGCGGTGTACGTGGGCGGGCACGAGCAGTGGCTGGACAACCCGTACGGCGACAAGTACGCGGGCCCGGGCGCGGTGTACCGCCCCGGCATCGGTGCCATCAACCCGGTCACCGGCAAGGCGCTGTCCTGGAACCCGACCCGTACCCGGGGCGTCGGCGTACGCGCGTTCCTCGCCTGCTCCGCCGGCCTGATCGTGGGTTCGGACACGGACCAGCTCGGCCACGAGTACCACGGCCGCATCGGCATGTTCCCGCCCGGCTGAGCGCCGCGCGGGTCAGGAGGTTCTCGGCGGGGGCGGCGCTACAACAGGCCGCCCTCGTCGTGTAGCCAGTCCACGAACGCCACCGCCACCGCGGCGGCACAGTCGATCAGCTCGACCAGGAGCGCGTCGTGTGCGCCGGAGATCAGCGGTACCTGCATCTCCGCGTAGATCGGCAGCTGCCCCCGCTCGGTCGGATCCCCGACGTACGCCTTACAGAACCGTCGCGAGTGGTTCCACTCGTTGACCACGCGGTACGCCCGGTCCGCCCAGTCGGGTGGGACTGTCCCGTGTGGACGCGCCCGGATCACCAGGATCTCGTCGTCCGGGCCCTCGAGTGTGAAAAGGACGGCGTGCCGCTCCCACATTGCCAGGAGACTGCCATCACCGTCCGTGAGATATCTGATCTCTAAGCGATCCAGCGCCCCGCCAAGGCGCTTCATGTCGACCTGCGCGACCACCGCCGCGGTGCGCTCAGGTACCCGCTGTGCTGGAACCTCCGTCCGGACGCTGACATCGGTGGGACCGATGTTCGATTCTCCGTTTTCGGGCTGTCCTCCCCGCTTCGCCCACCACGGCATTGTGTGTGCTCCTCGCTCCACAGAGTGTCCGCATGCCGACCATGCGTGCGGACCCGAGGCTCGCCCCCCTAGCCGGAAGTACGGACCTCGGCGACACCGAATCGTACGCACGAAACCGATGGGCCACCAGACCGTCATACGTTCGGATGGTGTCGGGCAGGTCGGACAGCTAGCGGGTCGGCACTCCGCCGCCATGCCGTTCCGTATCCACCGGCCAGCCCGACCCAGCCTGGCGCCGTGCGTACGACCACCGGCGCGCCCGCCGCGCCGCCGGTACCCGGGCCCAGGAACCCCATCCGCAGCACCGCCTGGACCAGCCGCTGCGGAACTTCCACCCGCTGGCCGGCCGCCTCCACCACGATCGGCACGTGGTCCAGCAGCGCGTCCCGCAGCACCCGCTCACCGACCGCCCGGCCCGATGCGGAAACGTGCTGTCCGGCCTCGCGGATGGTGCGTTCGGCCGCCGTACCGAGCCGCCGGATCTCGTCGGGCGGGATGCGCTCGACGGCCGTACCCCCGGCTGGGGGTAGCCGCCAGCGCCAGGCCGCGTCGCGCCGCGGCGGTGGCGGGCCCCCGGACAGGGCCGCCAGCA
>DATEJJ010000460.1:0-2039 GCA_035278125.1 Rugosimonospora sp. | reverse complement strand
GACCGGCTGCGCGCGCAGCGCGACGGGGACGAGCGCGAGGCGCAGGTGGCCCGGGCGCTCGCCGGCCACCTGCGGGCCAACAACTTCGAGCGCTGGCTGCTGGAGGAGGCGCTGGACCTGTTGGTGGACGGCGCCTCCCGGATCCTGCGCGAGCTGTCCGCCGGCCAGTACGACCTGGTGCACGACAAGGGCGAGTTCGTCGTGGTGGACCACCACGACGCGGCGCTGCGCCGGGCGGTACGCACGCTGTCCGGCGGGGAGACGTTCCAGGCGTCGCTGGCGCTGGCCCTGGCCCTGTCCGAGCAGCTGGCCGGGCTGTCCACCGGTACCGCGAGCCTGGAGTCGATCGTGCTGGACGAGGGCTTCGGCACGCTGGACGCGGCCACATTGGACACTGTCGCCGCGACGCTGGAGAACCTGGCCGCCCGCGGTGACCGGATGGTCGGCGTGGTCACCCACGTGAGCGCGCTGGCCGAACGCATCCCGGTGCGCTTCGAGGTACGCAAGGACGCCCGTACCGCGCGGGTGGAACGGGTGGGCACATGAACCTGTACTGGGACTTCTGGGATCCGGCGTACACCCGGCCGGTGGCCGACGACACCGCACCCGGGCAGGACAGCACCGCCAGCGTCGACCCCGACGTCGAGCTGCCCGCCACCGCGTGGTGCCCGCGCGAGGCGCCCGCCACCGTACGCGCGCCGGACGTGGTGCTGTTCGTGGACGGCGTGCTGCGCAACGAGGCGCGTGGCTGGATCGTCGACGAGGAGGGCGACAGCCACCCGGCTCTCGCCGCCTCGTACGCCGCCGGTGTGGTGCGCTGCGACCTGGCCGGCGGGGTGGCCGAGGCGGTCGCGCCCCGGGTGGAGCGGGCGGTACTCACCGCCGCGCCCGTGGTCGCCGCGGTGGGCAGCGGGCCCAGCCGGTACCGGGCGATCCGGACGCCGGCCGGCGACCACCAGCAGCTGGACGGGAAGCTGCGCGGGCTGATGGCTTCGCTGGAGGTACAGGTCAGCGAGGCGGCCCGGGAGTCCACGGTGGACGGTGACCTGCTGGTCGCGGACGGGCGGCTGCGCGGGCGGCAGAGCCTGCCGCGCACCATCGGGTACGTGAAGACGCAGGGCACCCGGTACCTGCCGGTGGAGCTGGTCAAGGTGGTCACCGGCCTGCCCGGCGGCACCCGTACCCCGGTCTTCCGGCTGTCCACTCTGTACTCCTGGTACCTGCGCCTGCCCGGCCCGAGCCGCGGCCCGTGGGCCGGCATCGTCCGGGTCGAGTGCTCGGGTGACCTCAGCACCCAGGAGGCGATCGCGCTGGCCGACCTGTCCACGGTGACGCTGCCCCGGTTCGCGTCCAACCCGTACAAGGACCCGCGCGCCCCGCAGAACCTGGTACCCATCGCCGGGCTGGAGCGGCGGCTGCGCGCGCTGCTCGGCGACCCCCGGCTGCTGCACCGCACCCTGGTACGGTCGGCACAGTGATCGGAGTCCGTCGGCTGCGCGTACCCGCCCGGTACAACTTCGCCGGTACGCTGTCCGCCCTGCGCCTGCTCGGCACCGATCCGGCGCTGCGGCTGTCCGCCGACGAACTCTGGTGGGCGGCGCGTACCCCGGACGGCCCGGGCAGCCTGCACCTGCGCCGCATCGGCGACGAGCTGCACGCGGCCGGGTACGGGCCGGGCGCCGGCTGGCTGGTGGCCCAGTCGGACGCGCTGGCCGGGCTGCGGGACGACGTCACCCCGTTCGAGCCGATGGCCGTTGCCCACCCGGTGGTACGCCGCGCCTGGCACCAGCACTCCGGGCTGCGCATGGCCGCCAGCGGCCGGCTGTTCCCGCTGCTGGTGCCGACCGTGATCGGGCAGAAGGTGAGCGGCAAGGAGGCGGCGCGCAGCTTCGCGCAGGTGGCCCGGCACTTCGGCGAACCCGCTCCCGGCCCGCTGCCGGGACTGCTGCTGCCCCCGGATCCGGAGGCGGTCGCGGGCAGCCCGTACTGGCTGTTCCATCCGTTCGGCATCGAGCAGCGCCGGGCCGACGCGCTGCGCC
>DATEJJ010000459.1:0-15444 GCA_035278125.1 Rugosimonospora sp. | reverse complement strand
GCGCCGGCGGTCTCGTTGAGGTCGGCCACCACGACCGCGGCGCCGCGCCCGGCCAGGGCGGTGGCGTACGCCTCGCCGATGCCTTGCGCCGCGCCGGTGACGATGGCGACCTTGTCGTCGAATCGGGTCATGGTGCTCCTCGCGTGTTCCTCGGTGCCGGCTCGGCCACGAGCTTGGTCTCCAGGTACTCCTCGAAGCCGGCGACGCCCATCTCGCGGCCGATGCCGGACTGCTTGTAGCCGCCGAACGGCGCGTCCGCGTGGTACCAGACGCCGCCGTTGACCGCGACCGTGCCGGTACGGATGCGCGCGGCCACCGCCCTGGCCCGCTCGACCGACCCGGAGTCGACCGAGCCGGACAGGCCGTAGTCCGAGTCGTTGGCGATGCGGACCGCGTCGTCGTCGCCGTCGTGCGGTATCACCACGAGCACCGGGCCGAAGATCTCCTCCCGCGCGGCGCGGGCGGCGTTGTCCAGCCCCGTGATGACCGTCGGGCGGATCCAGAAGCCGCCGTCCTTCGTCTCGTCGACGCCGCCCCCGGTGGCGAAGCTACCGCCCTCGGCGCGGGCCAGCCGCAGGTAGCCGAGGATCCGGTCGCGCTGGGCCGCGGAGATGACCGGCCCGCAGACGGTACCCGGGTCCGCCGGGTCGCCGGGTGGCACCAGTTCCATGGTCTCCGCGGCGACCTTGACCGCCTCCTCGTACCGCTCGCGCGGGACGAGCAGCCGGGTGGTGAGCGCGCAGCCCTGTCCGGCGTGGATGCTGACGCTGAACGCGGCCGCGCCCACCGCCGCGCGCAGGTCGGCGTCGTCCAGCACAATGGCCGCGGACTTGCCGCCCAACTCCAGGAAGACCCGCTTGAGGGTGGGCGCGGCGGCCGCCATGATGGCCCGGCCGGTGGCCGTGGAGCCGGTGAAGGACACCAGGTCCACCCGCGGGTCGATGGCCAGCCGCGCGGCGACCCCGTTGTCGCGCGGGGTGACGATGTTGACGACGCCGGCCGGGATGGCGGTGTGCTCGGCGACCAGCCGACCCAACTCGCAGGCTAGCCATGGCGTGTCCGGGGCCGGCTTGAGCACGACGGTGTTCCCGGCGGCGAGCGCGGGGCCGAGCTTGGCCAGCGTGATCTGGTTGGGGAAGTTCCACGGCGTGATGGCGGCGACCACCCCGACCGCCTCCCGCCGCAGTGTCCGTCGCGTGTGGACACCCATGGGCCGGGCGTGGCCGAGGTCGGTCTCCCACGGGTAGTTCCCGGCGAGGTCGACCATCCACCGGAACGCCTCGACCGGCACGTCGTACTGCGGCCCGGCGGTGAGGAACGCCGGTGCGCCGGCCTCGGCCGTGGTCAGCGCGCGCATCGCCGGGCCCGCATCGACCAGCGCGGCGTGCAACTGCCGCAGGCACGATACGCGAAACGCCAGGTTCGTGGACCAGTCTGTCTCGTCGAAGGCGCGCCGGGCCGCGCCGATCGCCGCGTCGAGTTCGGCCGCGGTGGCGTCCGGCGCGCGGCCGATCTCCTTGCCCGTGGCCGGATTCACGATGGGGTACGTCGTGCCGCCGCTCGCCCCGACCAGCCGCCCGTCGATGAGCAGCCGTGGCGGTGGCGTATTCATGCTGCCCCCTCGACGGGCGGTGGCCACACGGGGGCGGGCAGCTCGTGGAGGGTGTAGTGTCCCGGCTGGCTTTTGCTGTCCAGCTTCATCCGGTCCAGCAGGCCCTGCGGCGCCTTGCCGGAGCCGGCGATGGCGAGGAACGTGTGTGCGGTCGAGCCGAGGTCGAACCAGTCGCGCTGCCAGGCGAAGTGCAGCTGCCCGTCGCCGCCCTCCGCGACACCGAACCAGCTGCCGCCGATGCCGAGCGTCTCGTACTCGACGCCGTCGTCGTCGAGGATCCCGGAGCGCTGCTTCCAGAACCCGACGACCATGCCGGTGGTCTCGTCCATGACGGTCGCCATGTAGTCATAGTGCCAGCCGTCCAGCCCGGCCATCTCGGTACCCAGGGCGTAGTCGCGGATCTGCTCGCGGCCGATCGCCATGAAGTGTTCGTCCGGGGTGTACATCCAGCCGTAGCTGGCGTCCGGCGCGTAGTAGTCGGCCAGCGGGCGCCAGTCGCGGGTACGCTCGGCCGCGCGGTTGGCGTCCAGCCAGTCCCGCCAGAACGCCTCCAGCCGGGTACGGTTCAGTGGCATCAGCCGTCCTCCTCCACAATGGACAGTGCCATCGCCGGGCAGTACGCGACCGCGCGGCGTACGCTCGGCGCGAGCGTGTCGTCGGGGTGCGCCACCAGCAGCACCGCCTTGTCCGCGTCCCGGTCGAAGCCGAAGACCTCCGGCGCGTCCAGCTGGCAGTTCTGGTGCGCCTGGCACAGCTCGGTGTCCACCACCACCCGCCAGCCGCTCACCGGACCGACCTCCGCCGGAACCGCGCCTGGCAGGGGCGTTCGAGCTGGATGACCATCTTCGAGCAGTCGTCGCGGTAGGTGTCGGGTGGCTGCGCCAGCTCGAACGCGAAGTCCCGCAGCAGCACCGAGAAGATGGCCTTCAGCTGCATGATGGCGAACGCGTTGCCGACGCAGCGGTGCCGCCCGGCGCCGAACGGGATCCAGGTCCACCGGTTGCTCAGATCCTCCTGCCGCGGGTCGAGGTACCGGCCCGGGTCGAACCGCTGCGGCTCGGGGAAGTCCTCCGCGATCCGGTTGGACACCCGCGGCGTGGCACCGACCATGCTGCCTGCCGGCACCATGTACCCGCCGAACTCGATGTCCTGCTTGGCCACCCGCAGCAGCAGGATCAGCGGCGGGTGCAGCCGCAGCGCCTCCTTCACCACCGCCTCCAGCACCGGGATCGCCCGCAGCGCCTGGAAACTCACCTCCGAACCGTCCGCGTACAGCACGTCGAGTTCGTCCGTGACCTGGCGCATCAGGGCCGGGTGGCGCAGCAGTTCGATGATGGTCCAGGCCGCGGTGCCGGAGGTGGTGTGGTGCCCGGCGAACATCATCGAGATGAACATCCCGGTGATCTCGTCGGTGGAGAAGTGCCGCGAGCCGTCCTCCTTCGTCAACGACACCAGCACATCCAGCAGGTCGCGCTCGTCCCGGCGTACCGTCGGCGCGGCGGCACGCCGGTCGATGATGCCCTGCACCAGCTCCACCAGCGCCAGCCGGGCCTGGTCCCGGCGCCGGAACGAGTCGATGTCCGCGTACGGGTCGACATACGCCATCGCGTCCGTACCGCGCTCCAGGTCGTGGTACAGGTCGGCGAACCGGTGGTCGATGTCCTCGCGGAACCGGGTACCGACCAGGCAGGCGGCGGTCGTGTAGATGGTCAGTTCGGCGAAGAAGCCGAGCAGGTCCAGCTCGCCCTCGTCACCCCAGCCGGCCACCATGCGGCGTACCTCGCGCTCGATGGTCTGCGCGTGACCCTTCATGTGCTCGCCGCGCAGCGCCTGGTTCTTCAGCATCTCCTTGCGCCGCTCGGGTGACGCGTCGAACACGACACCTTCACCGAACACCGGCGTCATGAACGGGTACGCCTCGGCCTGGTCGAGAACCTCGTCCGGCGCCCGGAAGAACACCTCGTTCGCCTCCGCGCCGCTGACCAGTACCACGTCCCGGTCGCCGAGCCGGAACCGCCCCACGTCCCCGCATTCGGCGCGGACCCGCTCCAGCAACCCGATCGGGTCGGTACGCAGCTGCTCCAGGTGCCCGAGCGCGGACGTCCCGCCCGATACCTCGGGAATGACAGAAACACTCATCAGTCCTCCACCGGTGCCTCGGGTGTGACTTCGATCAGGTTGAGGTGGACCCCGCGCGGGGCGCTGACCACCATCGTGATCGCGTCCGCGAGCGCGGCCGGCTTGAGGAAGTGCGAGTGGCGGGCGTGGCCGAAGCGGACCCACTGCTCGATGGTGCGCGCACCCTCCCGCGCGTCCCAGTCCGAACCCATCTCGCTGCGGGTCGGCCCCGGGCGGACCAGGCTGGCCCGGACGCCGGTGCCCTCCAGCTCCATCTGCATCGCGTGCACCATCCCCTCCAGTCCCCACTTGGACGCGGTGTACGCCGCCATGAACGGCCGCGAGCGTACGGCCACGTCGGAGGAGACGAACACGATGTCGCCGCGCCGCCGCTGCACCATCGCCGGTACGAACGCGCGCACGAGGCGGTGCGCACCGGTCAGGTTGACGTCGAGTTCGGCGGCGAAGTGCTCGGTGTCCACCTCGTGCACCATCCCCGGGCTCACGCTGCCGGCGTTGGAGACGACCACCTCGATGTCGCCCAGCGCCGATACGACGCTCTTGGCGAACGCCTGCACCGAATCCCCGTCGGCGAGGTCGACCGCGTGTGCCACCGCCTCGCCGCCACCCGCCCGGATCTGCTCGGCCAGTTGCTGGCAGCGCTCGACCCGGCGCGCCCCGAGCGCGACCGGGAAGCCGGCCGTGGCGAGCGCGAGCGCCGTCGCCGCACCGATACCGGACGACGCGCCGGTGACCACGGCGGGCCGGCGGGCCGGCTGCTGGTACTTCTCCCGGCCCATCAACGCACCTCGACCCGGACCGGTACGTGCGCGAAGCCGCGCACGTTCGAGGAGTAGAAGCGCACGCACTCCGCGTGGTCGACCTCGACCAGTCGCGCCCGGCGTACCAGCGTGGTCAGCGCGACCCGGGCCTCCAGCCGGGCCAGGCTGGAGCCGAGGCAGAAGTGCCGGCCGCCGCCGAAGCTGAGGATCTGGCCGAGCTGCTCCCGTGGCCGGTCGAGGTCGTACTCGTCGGCACCGGGGAAGACCGTCTCGTCGCGGTTGGCCGAGCCGTAGGCCAGCAGCAGCTTCGCCCCCGCGGGCGCGGTCACGCCGTCGACCGTGACGTCCCGGACCAGGTGCCGCGCCACGAGCTGGGTCGAGTTGTCGTACCGCAGGGTCTCCTCGATCCACGGCGGTACCAGGGCCTCGTCGGCGAAGACCCGGTCGCGCAGGGCGGGCCGCGCGGTGAGGTGGTACAGCGCGTTGCCGAGCAGCTTGGTCGTGGTCTCGTTGCCCGCGACCACCATCATGAACAGGAATGCGATGATCTCGTCGTCGCTCATCCGGTCCCCGTCGGCCTCCGCGTGCAGCAGCGCGGTCGTCAGGTCCTCCGTGGGTTCCCGGTGGCGCCGCGCCACGTGCTCCCGGTAGTACTCGAACAGCGTCAGCGACGCCGCGATGCCGGCCTCGGGCACGTCGCGCAGGCCGTCCTCGCGCTGCACCAGCAGGTCGGCCAGCCGGCGTACCTCGGCCCGGTCCGGCTCCGGCACGCCCATCAGCTCCGAGATGACATCCATCGGCAGCTTGCCGGCGAACCCGGCGATCCAGTCGAAAGACACCGCCCCGCCCGCCGGCATCGCCCCGGCCAGGTACCGGTCCGTCAGCTGCTGGATCCGCGGCTCCAGCAGCGCCACCCGTTTCGGCGTGAAGCCCTTCGACACCAGGCTCCGCAGCCGCGGGTGGCGGGGCGGGTCCATGGCGAGGAACGACATCGCCGTGTGCGCGTACGGGCCCCACGCGCTGCGGTCGAGCGAGACCCCCATCGCGTTGCTGTACGCCCCGTCCGACCGGATCGCCGCCGTCACGTCGGCGTGCCGGGACAGGACCCAGAAGTCGTGCTCGACGTTGTGGTACAGCGGCTGCTCCCGGCGCAGCCGCGCGTACACCGGGTACGGGTCGTCCTGCACCCGGTGGTCGTACGGGTCGAAGTCCAGCGGAGCCGGGCGCGGTCGCGAGGTGGTAGACAGATGACTGGACACATGCCCAAAATAGAACCGGTTCTCGTACCAGGCAAGGGGGGGTAGAGTGATCTGACCGGATTCCAAGGAGGGGCAATGCGGCATGGCATCGTGCTGTTCTCCAGCGATCGGGGCATCACCCCGGCCGAGGCCGCCCGGGCCGCGGAGGACGCCGGCTTCGACACGTTCTACGTGCCGGAGCACACCCACATCCCGGTACGCCGCACCGCCCCGCACCCCCGCACCGGCGGCAGCGAGCTGCCCGACGACCGGTACACCCGCACCCTCGACCCGTGGGTGTCGCTGGCCACCGCCGCCCAGGTGACCTCGCGCATCCGGCTCGGTACGGCCGTCGCGCTGCCGGTCGAGTCCGACCCCATCACGCTCGCCAAGACGATCGCCACCCTCGACCACCTCTCCGGTGGCCGGGTCACGCTCGGCGCCGGGTTCGGCTGGAACACCGACGAGCTGTCCGACCACCACGTCCCCGCCGCCCGCCGCCGCACCGCCCTGCGCGAGTACGTCGAGGCGATGCGTGCACTGTGGACCGAGGAGGTCGCCGGGTACGACGGCGAGTTCGTCTCCTTCGGCCCGTCCTGGGCGTACCCGAAACCCGTGCAGCCGCACGTGCCCCTGCTGCTCGGGGCCGGCGGCGGGCCGAAGACATTCGCCTGGATCGCCCGCACCGCCGACGGCTGGATGACCACCCCGAGCGAGGCCGACCTGCCCGCGAAGACCACGCTGCTGCACAAGCTCTGGACCGGGGCCGGGCGCGACGGGCAGCCGCAGATCCACGTCCTCGCCACCACCCGGCCGGCGCCGGAGCTGCTGGAGTCCTGGCACGCGCTGGGCGTCACCGACGCCATCTGGGGCCTGCCGGACCGCACGCCCGGCGAGGTCACCGAGTTCATCGGCCGCCTCGGCCACCGGCTGGGCCTCGCCCCCCGACCAGAAACGGGTACGCAATGAGTGAGCTGTTGCCGGTCGACGCCGGTGGTGTCACCGCGTGGTCGGACGAGGTCGACGTGCTGGTGGTCGGCGCCGGCATGGCCGGCACGAGCGCCGCGATCGAGGCGGCCGGCGCCGGGGCGCGGGTCCTCGTCATCGACCGGGGTGGCCGGCTCACCTGTACCAGCGCCATGTCCGGCGGCCACTTCTACCTCGGCGGCGGCACCGCGGTGCAGCAGGCCACCGGGTGGGAGGACACGCCGGAGGAGATGGCGAAGTACCTGCGCGCGATGTCCCCCGAGTGCGACCCGGAGAAGATCCGGCTCTACAGCGAGGGCAGCGTGGCGCACTTCGAGTGGCTGGAGTCGCTCGGGTTCGCCTTCGAGCGCTCCTACTACCCGCAGAAGGCGGTGATCCAGCCGGGTACCGAGGGCCTGATGTTCACCGGCAACGAGAAGTGCTGGCCGTACCGGGACCTCGCCCGGCCGGCGCCGCGCGGCCACAAGCCGCCCCGGGAGGGCGATGTCGGCGGCGGTTCGCTCGTCGTCGAGCTGGCCCTGGACCGCCTGGCGAAGCTCGGGGTAGAGGTGCGCTACGACACCGGCGCCACCGGACTGACCGTGGACGGCGGGCGCATCACCGGCGCCACCTGGAAGCGCTTCGAGGAGACCGGCGCGATCCGGGCCGGCGCGGTCGTCATCGCGGCCGGCGGGTTCGTCCAGAACACGGACATGGTGCAGCGGTACGCGCCGCAGCTCGGCGCGCTGTTCCGCCGGGGCATGGCGCTGGGCAACAGCTACGACGACGGCGTCGGCATCCGGCTCGGGCTGTCGGTCGGTGGCGTCGCGGACCACATGGAGGGTGCGTTCTTCACCGGACCGTTCTACCCGCCGGAGGGCACGCTCAAGGGCATCGTCGTCAACAAGCTCGGCCGCCGGTTCGTCGCGGAGGACGTGTACCACGCGCGCATGTCCGCGTTCGTGTTCGACCAGCCGGACCAGAGCGCGTACCTCATCCTCGACGCGCCCCACATGGTGCGTCCGGCGTACGGGTTCCAGCCCCTGGTCGACGGCTGGGAGACCATCGACGAGATGGAGCGTGGCCTCGGCCTGCCCGACGGCAGCCTCGCCACGACCATGGCCGCGTACAACCACGCCGCCGCCGGTGGCCAGGACCCGGAATTCCACAAGGCTTCCGAGTACGTCGTACCGCTCGACCAGGGTCCGTGGGGCGCCTACGACCTCACTCCGGGTGCCTGCTTCTACGCCGGGTTCAGCTGCGGCGGACTGCGGGTCACAGTGGACGGTGAGCTGCTGCGCGCGGACGGCTCGGTGGTGCCCGGCGCGTACGCCGCCGGCGCCTGTGCCTCGAACATCGCCATCGACGGCCGGGGCTACTCCTCCGGTACCCAGATGGGTGAGGCGTCCTTCTTCGGGCGGCGCAGCGGCCGGCACGCCGCGCGTACCAGCAGGAGCCGCCGGTGACCCTCCAGCAGCACCTGCGCTCCCACGCCGAGCGGGACGGCCCCGCGCTGAAGTACGGCGAGCGCACCTGGACCTGGCGCGAGTACCTCGCGGGTGCGGCGCGCCGCGCGAACGCGGTCCGCCCGCTGCTGTCCCCGGACCGGCCCGCCCACGTCGGCGTGCTGCTGGAGAACACGCCGGAGATGGCGTTCGCCCTCGCCGCCGGGGCGCTCGCCGGATACGTCACGGCCGGCATCAACCTGACCCGGCGCGGATCCGGCCTGCGCGACGACATCCACCGGGCGGACTGCCAGGTACTGCTGACCGACGCGCGGTCGAGGCACCTGCTCGACGGGCTCGACCTGGCCGGCGTCCGCGTGCTCGACACGGACGGGCCGGACTGGGCGGACCTGCTCGCGCGGCAGCCGGAGACGGTCACCGCGCCGCGCGAGGTGGGCCCGATGGACACGTTCATGCTCATCTTCACCTCCGGCACCAGCGGCGCCCCGAAGGCGGTCCCGGTCCGGCACGCGACCGTCACCGTCTCCGGCACGCACCTGGCCCAGCGCTTCGCCGTCGGGCCGGCCGACACCTGCTACCTGTCCATGCCGCTGTTCCACAGCAACGCCGTCCTCGCCGGGTACGCGGTCGCGGTCGTCAGCGGCGCGGCCATGGCGCTGGCGCCGCGGTTCTCCGCGAGCGGTTTCCTGCCCGACATCCGGCGCTACGGCGCGACCTACATGAACTATGTCGGCAAGCCCCTGGCCTACATCCTGCGCACGCCCCCGCGCCCCGACGACGCGGACAACCCGCTGCGCGTGGCGTTCGGCAACGAGGCGTCCGACCGCGACATCGCCGAGTTCTCCGCGCGCTTCGCCACCCAGGTGTGGGACGGCTTCGGCTCCACCGAGGGTTCGGTCATCGTCAGCCGCGACGGGAACACGCCACCCGGCTCGATCGGCACCCCCTGGGACGGGGTGGCCGTCTACCACCGCGCCACCCGTACCGAGTGCCCGCGCGCCGTGTTCGACGCCGGCGGCCGGGTCACCAACCTCGACGAGGCGGTCGGCGAGCTGGTGAACACCACGGGCGGTGGCCTGTTCGGCGGCTACTACAACGATCCCGAGGCCACCGCGGACCGGCTCGACGGCGGCATCTACTGGTCCGGCGACCTCGCGTACCGGGACGCGGCGGGCTACGTCTACCTCGCCGGCCGCACCTCCGACTGGCTCCGGGTCGACGGGGAGAACCTCGCCGCCGGCATGGTCGAGCACATCCTCCTCCGCCACCCCGGTGTGAGCCAGGTGGCCGTCTACGGTATCCCCGACCCGGACGCGGGCGACCAGCTCGTCGCGGCGGTCGTCCCCACGCACCCGGACGCGCTCGACCCGCCCGGCTTCGAGAAGTTCCTCGCGACACAGGACGACCTGTCCACCAAGGGCTGGCCGCGGTACGTGCGGGTGATGGACGCGCTGCCGAGCACCGCGACCAACAAGGTGCGCAAGCGGGACCTGATCCGCGACGGGCTGGACTTCACCGGCCCGTGCTGGGTCCGCGCGGAGCGCGGGACCGCGTACCGGGTGCGGTGAGGCAGCCGGGTCCGTCGCATGTGGACACCGGCGCCGCCGGCAGCGTGTCGCCGCGGAAGATGCCGCTGCCGGCGGTGGCGCGGCTCAGCGCGTCCGCGGCGAGTACGACCGCGGCGCTGGTCCAGGTGCTGCGCTCCGCGGGCCACCGCCTGCCGTCCCGGTACACCAGGCCGGTCCAGTAGGAGCCGTCCGGGTCGCGCAGGTGCTGCATGGCGGCGAACAGCACGCGCGCCTGCCGGTACGCCCCCAGCGTGTCCAGGCTCAGCACCAGCTCGCAGGTTTCCGCGCCGGTGACCCAGGGCTGGTCGTCGACGCACCGGATACCCAGGCCGTCCACCACGAAATCGGCCCAGCGCTCGCGCAGCCGACGCCGGCCCGCCGTACCGCGGATCGCGCCGCCGAGCACCGGGTAGTACCAGTCCATGGAGAAGCGGCGCTTGTCCAGGAACGCCTCGGGATGGCGGCGCAGCACGTGGGCGAGGCGCCCGAGCGCCGCCGCCCAGGCGGGTTGCGGCTCGCCGAGGTGCGCGGCGAGCGCGAGCGCGCAGCGCAGGCTGTGGTGGATACTGGCGCAGCCGGACAGCAGCGCGCCGGCGGCGAGGGTACCGTCGGCGCCCCGCGCCCAGTGGACTTCGCCGCGCGGCGCCTGCGCCCCGAGGACGAAGTCGATGGCGGCCCGGACGGCGGGCCACATCGCGCGGGCGAAGGTCTGGTCGCCGGAGACGAGCACGTGGTGCCAGACGCCCACCGCGAGGTACGCGCAGAAGTTCGTGTCCGCCGCGCCGTCCTCGATCCGGTCCAGCCGCCACCGCAGCGGCCAGGACCCGTCCGGGCGCTGGGTACGCCGCAGCCAGTCGTACCCGCGCCGCGCCTCGGCGTACAGGCCGGCGGCGGACAGCGCCATCGCGCACTCCACGTGGTCCCACGGATCGACCTGCCCGCCGGGGAACCACGGGATGGCGCCGGTACCCTCCTGAACGTCCGCAATGGACTGTGCGGTCTTCTCGATGTCGGCCTGGGACACGACACCGGCGACGGCGGGCAGTTCACCGCGGCGCACCCGCCACCTCCGGCTTCACCAGGTACACCACGACGCTCTTGCCCAGCACCGGATCGAGTACCCGCTCCGCGGTGCGGGTCAGCCACGGGCGGCGCATCAGGTCCCAGACCAGGAACCGGTGGTACGCGCGGACCAGCGGCTGCCGGTCCCGGTTGACCCCGACCGCGCACTTGAGCCACCAGTAGGGCGAGTGCAGCGCGTGCGCGTGGTGGCGGTACACCGGGCGCAGCCCCGCCCCGCACAGCTTGTGTACCAGCTCGATGGCGCGGTAGATGCGCACGTGCCCGCCCTCCACCTGGAAGTAGGCGTCGGACAGCGCCCAGCAGACCCGCTCCGGGAACCAGCGCGGCACGGACACGGCAACCGTCCCGCCCGGCTTCACGACCCGGGCGATCTCGTCGATGGCCCGCGCGTCGTCCGGGATGTGTTCGAGCACCTCGGACGCGATCACGCAGTCGAAGAAGCCGTCCGGGAACGGCAGTTGCAGCGCGTCCCCCACCAGTGCCGTGGCGCGGGCACCGGGCGGCGCCTCACCCGCCTCCGCCATCGCGTGGAACATCCGCGTCACCCCGGCGAGTTCGCCGCGGTCGCGGTCCAGCGCCACGATGTCCGCGCCGCGCCGGTACGCCTCGAACGAGTGCCGGCCGGCCCCGCTGCCGATGTCGATGACGCGCGCGCCGGCGCGTACCGGCAGCCGCGCGAAGTCCACTGTCAACATGCGACGGCTCCGTTCCCGCGGCTCTCCTCGATCACGGCCGCGTACCGGTCGACGGTGCCCGCCGCCACGGATCGCCAGCCGTACCGGGCCTGTGCGCGCCGCCGTCCCGCCGCGCCGAGCCGGGCCCGGCTGGGCGGATCGTCGAGCAGCCGCGCGATGTGTACCGCCAGCGCCTCGCTGTCGGCCGGGGGTACGTGGTAACCGCACTCCCCGTCCGGGCCGACGACCTCGGGCAGCGCGCCCGCCCGGCTGGCCACCAGCGGCGTACCGCAGGCCATCGCCTCCACCGCCGGCAGCGAGAAGCCCTCGTACAGCGACGGTACGCAGGCGACCTCGGCGGATGCGAGCAGGGAAGCCAGTTCCGTGTCGTCGATCCCGCTGACCGTACGCACGATGTCACCGATGCCCAGGCTGTCGATCCGCCGCGCGGTCGGCCCACCCGGCTCGACCGGGCTGACCAGAACCAGTTCGACGTGCCGCTCCACGCGCAGCTTGGCGATCGCCTCCAGCAGGTACCCGACGCCCTTCAACGGCACGTCCGCGCTCGCCACCGCGACCACCCGGCCCGGCACGCGCGGTGTGGACGGCGGGCGGAACACCGAGGTGTCCACGCCGAGCGGCACCGTCCAGATCCGCTCCCGCGGTACCCGGAAATCGGCGCTGATGGCTTCGGCGGCGGCATCCGACACGGTGAGCAGCCGCGGCAACCGCCGGGCGACCCGTGCCTGCATGCGCACGAAGCCGTACCACCGCCGCACCGCGTACCGGCGCCACCCTCGCGCCGAGGCCAGCTCTGCCAGCCGGTCCCGGGTGATCGGGTGGTGAACCGTCGCCAACAGCGGTACCCCGCGCCGCACCAGCGGCAGCAACCCGTACCCGAGGCACTGGTTGTCGTGTACCACATCGAATTCGGCGGCGCGCGCCCGCAGCAGCTTCGCCACGCGCAGGCTGAAGGTCAGCGGTTCGGGAAAGCCGCCGGTCCACATGGTGCCGAGTTCGAGCGCGTCGACCGCGTCGCGCAGTTCGCCGGGGCGGGGCGTGCGGAACGGATCGGGTTCCCGGTACAGGTCGAGGCTGGGCACCTTCGTGAGGGCAACCGGCGGCACCAGTTGCGGGTATGGTTGGCCGGAGAAGACCTCGACCCGGTGGCCCAGTTCAGCGAGCCCCTGGCTGAGGTACCGGACATAGACGCCCTGGCCGCCACAGTGCGGCTTGCTGCGGTAAGAAAGCAATGCGATGCGCACGAACCACCTCACTCGAAAACGCTCGCCGGCCTGCTGCCGTTGCCGCCGTTCGCGTGGATACCATCGCTGCGTGACGTGGACGCGCAGCCACCGCCAGGGGGCATGATGGAGCCGGTGCGCCGCATCGTCGACGGGCGCCGGGCCGATACGGTCCAGCGCCTGCTGGACGCGGCCGTCGAGGAGGTCCGCACGGTCGATTTCCGCGAACTGTCCGTGCGGTCGGTCGCCAAGCGCGCCGATGTCTCACCGGCCACCGCGTACACCTACTTCGCCTCCAAGGAGCATCTGGTCAGCGCGGTCGTGTGGCAGAAGCTGCGCGACCTGCCCTCGCCCCGGCGCAGCCCGAACGGCCCCGGCCCGGCCGACCTGGCCCGCACGGTACGGGCCATCGCCGGGCTGTTCTCGGCTGAGCCGGAACTCAGCCGCGCGTGCACCACCGCGCTGCTCGCGGACGACCCCGAAGTCAGGAGGCTGCGCGACCAGATCGGCATGGAGATCGCCGGCCGGTTGCAGCAGGCGCTGGGTCCCGTGGACGGCACGGTTTCCAGCGCCGTCAGCACGGCGTTCGTGGGTTCGCTGGTATTGGCCGGCGTGGGTTACCTGTCCTTCGACCAGCTCGCCGACGAACTCGCCCGGATCGCGGAGATGCTGCTGGCTGGCCAGCCCCTCGTCACCCGCAGCCGCCGGACCCGCCAGCGCTGAACCGCCGCACCGGATCCGGTCATCAGGCCAGCCAGACACGCACCCCCCGGTACCCCCGAAGAATCTTGCACACAGTGTATTGGTTTCCAGAGGAGTGTCCAGACATCTGTCCGGTCAGCCCCGTCACATCACGGGCAGCGACCGCGCGGGCTACCCGCCCAGGGACAGCGCCGCGCGCGGGCACGAGTTGACCGCACGGCGTACCCGCTCGGCGTTCTCCTCGGTGGGCTGGGCCTTGACGACCACAATCTCGTCCTCGTCCACGTCGAACACCTCGGGTGCGATCGACGCGCACACGGCGTTACCCTCGCATGCGTCGTAGTCGACGACGATCCGCATGCCTCCAGGGGACGGCGCTGGTACCTCGGACATAGAAGATCAATCTAACAGTATATTGGACACATGTCCATGCCGACCGAACTGCACGACCAGGCCCGCCGCGCGGTCGGGTTCATGCCCGACGACGAGGGTCTGGCGCTGTACCACACCGTCCGGGACAACCTCGGTACCGGTGTCGCGGTCGAGATCGGCAGCTACTGCGGCAAGTCCACGCTCTACCTCGGCGCCGCCGCACAGGCCACCGGCGGGCTGCTCGTCAGCGTCGACCACCACCGCGGCTCGGAGGAGCACCAGCCCGGTTGGGAGTACCACGATCCGAGCCTGGTGGACCCGCACACCGACCGGCTGGACACGCTGGGCCGGTTCCGCCACACCCTCGCCGACGCGCGGCTGGAGGACACCGTCGTGGCGGTCGTCGGGCGGTCGGCGACGGTCGCGTCCCTCTGGCGTACCCCGATCGCGGTGCTGTTCATCGACGGTGGGCATACCGAGGAGGCGGCGCGCGCCGACTACGCGGGCTGGGCACGTTGGGTGGTACCGGGCGGCGTGCTCGCGATCCACGACGTGTTCCCTGATCCCCGGGACGGCGGGCGGCCGCCGTACCTGATCTACCGGCGCGCGGTGGACGGTGGCGGGTTCCGGGAGGACTCGGTGACCGGCTCGCTGCGGGTGCTGCGTCGGGTGGCCGGCCAGCCCGGCGATCCGGTGGCGTAGGCCGGTCAGGCCAGCCGGACCGGCATCACCTCGATGCCGTTGATGAAGTTCAGCACCGGCTCCGCGGTCACGTTCCGGCCGCGCCGCGGCATCCCCCATCACGCCGGTATCGCGCGGTCAGGCGGGGCAGGTGGACCGGTCCGGTGCGCCGTCGAGCCGGTCCTGGCTCCACTGCAGCAGGTCAGGGATCAGCGGCGAGCCCGGGGCGATCAGCCCCACGTGGTCGCGGCCGGAGTAGGTGCGGTAGTCCACCCGGGCGCCCGCCCCGCAGCGGTCGCGGACGTACCCCGCCTGGACGGCAGCCGGGACGGTCGTGTCCGCCAGGCCCTGGGCGACCAGCACCGGTACGCCGATCGGACCGGTCGGCGTGTTCTCGCGCAGCCGCGCCCCCGCCGGACCCGTACCCGGGTCGGTGGCCCAGATCGACCGGCCGAACAGCAGCGCGGTGAGTCCCGACATGACGAACTTCGGATCAGCCAGGCACCGGCCGGCCAGTTCGTGTACCGGGATCCGCGCGGCGGTGCCGACGTACCGGTCGAGGTGTACGTCCGGGTAGGTCTGGCTGTACGCCTGGATGAGGTACGCGGCGAAGACCCCGCTGCCCCAGTCCCGCGCCAGCGGGACCAGGTCGGAGCCGGGAGCGAGCGCGGCCACGCCGAGCAGCCCCGCGTCCGGGGCGTACGTCGGTGCGATGATCCCGGCCCACAGGGCGGCGTTCCCGCCCTGCGAGTGCCCCCACACGAGGGTCCGGTCCGCCAGGGTGAGGCCGGGTAACTGCCGGGCGGCGCGCACCGCGTCCAGCACCGAGCGCGCCTCGCCCTGACCGATCAGGAACGGGTGCGGTCCCGGCGTACCCAGACCGGTGTAGTCCGTGGCCACGACCACCCAGCCGCGGGCGAGCGCCTGATCCAGCCCCG
>DATEJJ010000458.1:0-2963 GCA_035278125.1 Rugosimonospora sp. | reverse complement strand
CAGCGCCTCGCCGTGGTCGGGCCCGGTGCGGCCGACCCGGGCATGCTGCTCGGCTGCTACTCGTTCCCGCGCCACGTCGGCGTGCACCACCCCGACCTCCCGATGGGCGTGGCCATACCGTCCTTTGTGGACGCTCTGCGGGCCGACCCGGCCGGGTACGACATCCGGTACGCCGAGGGCTGCCCG
This sequence comes from Rugosimonospora sp., assembly GCA_035278125.1. Classification (GTDB taxonomy): domain Bacteria; phylum Actinomycetota; class Actinomycetes; order Mycobacteriales; family Micromonosporaceae; genus DATEJJ01. The sequence continues at coordinate 2,777 of DATEJJ010000458.1, read as the reverse complement.
GTGCGGGGCGGGGACGGCGAGGGCATCGCGCGGGCCGCCGCGGTCGCCCGGGACGCCGACGTGTGCGTGGCGGTACTCGGCGACCTGGCCGGGCTGTTCGGCGGGGGTACCTCCGGCGAGGGCTGCGACGCGGTCGACCTGCGCCTGCCCGGCCGGCAGGAGGAGCTGCTGGAGGCGCTGCTTGCCACCGGTACGCCGGTGGTGCTGGTACTGCTCGTCGGGCGGCCGTACGAGCTGTCCCGGCAGGTGGACCGGCTGGCCGCGGCGGTGTGCGGGTTCTTCCCCGGCGAGGAGGGGGCGGGCGCCCTGTCCGACGTGCTCTCCGGCCGGGTCAACCCGTCCGGCCGGCTGCCGGTCGGCTTCCCCGCCGCCGGCGCCAACCAGCCGACCACGTACCTGGCGCCGAAGCTGGGCCGCCGTACCGACGTGAGCTCGGTGGACCCCACCCCGGTCTTCCCGTTCGGCCACGGGCTCTCGTACGCGCCGGCCACCTGGCTCGACGTCGCGCTGCGCTCGCCGGACGCGTGGCACACCGACGGCCGGTGCGAGGTCACCGTGTCCCTGCGCAACGACGCCGAGGTCCCCACCGCCGAGGTGGTCCAGGTGTACCTGCACGACCCGGTCGCCGAGGTGGCCCGGCCGGTACAGCAGCTGGTCGCCGCGGTCCGGGTGGACCTGGCGCCGGGCCAGGCCCGTACCGTCGCCATCCACCTGCACGCCGACCTCACCTCGTACACCGGGCGGGCCGGGTACCGGCTGGTCGAGCCCGGCGGCGTGGAGCTGCGGCTCGGCGCGTCCAGCGCGGACATCCGGGCCACGCTGCGGCTCACGCTGACCGGGCCGCGCCGGCAGGTGGGTGCGGACCGGGTACTGGAGCCGGAGATCGTTGTCCTGTCCGTCTAGCTCAGACCGGAATGGTCCGTTCCGCGTGGTAGCCTCGGGCCATGACGGCACCGCCCGAGCGCCTGCCCGGCCGCCGGAGCCAGGCCGCCCGCAACGACGGGGTGATCCTGGCCGCCGCCCGGGACGTGTTCCTCCAGGACCCCAAGGCGCCGATCGCCGCCGTCGCCGAGCGCGCGGGCGTGGGCATCAGCGCGCTGTACCGCCGGTATCCGTCCAAAGAGGACATGCTGCGCCAGCTCTGCCATGACGGGCTGCGCCGGTACCTCGCCGAGGCCGAGGCGGTCGCCGCGGAGCCGGACGGTTGGCACGCCTTCCGTACCTTCCTGCAGCGTGTGGTGGATGCCGACGTGCACTCTCTCACCGTGCACCTCGCCGGCACCTTCACACCCACCGCCGGGATGCGCCACGACGCCCAGCGCGCCGGGGTGCTGACCCGGGACCTGGTGGAGCGGGCGCGGGCGGGTGGCCGGCTGCGTCCCGGCGTGGTGGTGGACGACGTACCGCTGGTGCTGGAGGGGTGCGCCGCGATCCGGGTGCCGGATGCCGCGCGTACCAAGGAATTGCGCCGGCGCTACCTGGCCCTGCTGCTCGACGGCCTGGCCGCCCGCGGCGCCGGAGCCCTGCCGGGGCCGCCGCCCGGCGGCGCCGATGTGAACCTCCGCTGGCGGGCCGGCACGTAGTGCCCGCACCGGGGTGCTACAGGGTGCCCCGGGCCGGCTACGATCCGCGTGGAGACCGGCACCTGCCCGGGCCATCCGGAGGAGGTTTCGCGACCATGTCGACATCGCTCCCGATGAGCCGCACCGAACTGCTGAGCCTCATGCCGTACGCCGTGGCGCTGGGCATCGTCCTGGAGGAGGCGACGCCGTCGCTGACCACCGGCAGCCTGCCCTGGTCGCCCGGGCGGTGCACGGTCGACTCGGCCATGCACGGCGGCGCGTTGATGTCCCTGGCCGACTCGGTCGGGGCCGTCTGCGCCTACCTCAACGTGCCGGAGGGTGCGGGCACGTCCACGGTGGAGTCGAAGACGAACTTCTTCCGGGCGCTGCGCGAAGGCACCGCGCACGCGTCGGCCCGGCCGTTGCACGTGGGCCGCTCGTTCATCGTGATCCAGACCGACCTCACCGACGACCTGGGCCGGTCGGTCGGGCAGACCACCCAGACCCAGGCGGTCATCGCGCCGCGCCCGACGTCCTGAGCGACGACTCAGGCATGGAGGGTGCGCCGCTGCTCGCGGCGTGGCTGTCCTATGTGGAGCGCGGGGTCACCCCGTTCACCATTCCCGGGCACAAGCGCGCTGGCGGGCGGCTGGCGCCGGAGTTGGGTCGGGTACTCGACGGGGACGTCCCGCTGTTCGGCGGGCTGGACACGGTCAAGCTCGCCGGTGGGCTGCTCGCCGGCGCGCAGGAGCGGGCGGCGCGGCTGTGGGGCGGCGACTGGTGCCGGTTCTCCACCGGCGGGTCAACGCATACCAACCAGGCGGTGGCGCTGGCCGTGGGCCGGCCGGGCGACGAGGTACTGGTGGCCCGCTCGGCGCACCGCAGCACGCTGCTGGGCCTGGTGCTGGCCGGCCTGACCCCGGTCTGGCTGCCGGCCACAGTGGACGGACGGTTCGGCATACCGCGCGAGGTCGCCCTGCCCGCGCTGCGCGCCGCGCTGGCCGCGCATCCGGCCGCCCGCGCGGTGTTCCTGGTGGAGCCCAGCTATCTGGGTACGGTGTCGGACCTGCCGGCGCTGGTGGCCGAGGCGCACGCGGCCGGCCTGCCGGTGGTGGTGGACCAGGCGTGGGGCGCGCACTTCGGGTTCCACCCGGACCTGCCCGCGCACGCCCTCGCCAGCGGCGCCGACGCGCTGGTCACCAGCGCGCACAAGAC
>DATEJJ010000457.1:0-5764 GCA_035278125.1 Rugosimonospora sp. | reverse complement strand
CCCGTCGCCCGCCTCGCCGACCACGTCGAAGCCGCCGGCGTCCTCCAGAATGGTGCGCAGCCCGGTGCGCACCAGCACCTGGTCGTCGGCGAGCAGGACCCGGATCACACCGGCTCCGCAGGCTTGTCGGTCAGCGGCAGCTCGGCGCATACCTGGAAGCCGCCGTCGGGGGCGTCGCCGGCGGCGACGGTACCGCCGAGCATCGCGACCCGCTCCCGCATGCCGCGCAGCCCGTTGCCCCGGAGCTCGTCCGGCTCGCCGCCGGCGCCTCGCCCGGTGTCGTGTACCGCCAGCTCGACCTTATTCGCTCCACAGTGGAGGGTGACGTCCACTGTGGCGTGAGGACCGGCGTATTTGAGCGCGTTGGTCAGGGCCTCCTGGACGATCCGATACGCGCACAGCCCGACCCCCGGCGACACCCCCAGGTCATCGCCGTCGACCCGCAGCGACACCGGCAGGCCCGCGGCGCGTACCCGCTCGGCCAGCCCGGGCAGGTCACCCAGCCCGGGCAGCGGCGCCAGCTCCGGGCTTTGCGGCCGGGTCAGCCCGAGCAGCCGGCGCATCTCGGCCAGCGAGTCCCGCCCGGTCGCCACGATCGCGGCGAGCGCGGCCCGTGCCGTGGCCGGTCGCTTCTCCATCGCGCCGGCCGCAGCCTGCGCCTGGATGACCACAATGGACAGTCCATGCGCGACCGCGTCGTGCAGGTCGCGAGCTATCCGGGCCCGCTCGGCCGCGGCGGCAAGTTCGGCCTGGCGGTCGCGGTCGCGTTCCAGGTCCCGGGCACGGGCGGTGACCTGCTCAAGGTAGAGCCGGCGGGTGCGCGCCCGGTCCCCGACCAGCCAGGCCACCGCCATCGCCACCGGCAGGAGCAACGACGCGTCGCGCCACGGGCCGAAGTAGATGGGAGGCAAGTCCAGCAGCTGGGGCAGCAACGCGCAGCTGACCGAGGCGGCCAGCGCGGCGTAGGAGAACACGCGGCGCAGCGGAGCGTTCGCCACCGTGTACAGCGCGATCGGGGCGGCGGCGTCCAGCGGCGTCACGCCGGGGCGTTCGGAGGTGACGTGTGCCAGCGCCATCCCGCCGGTCGCGGCCAGCGCGACCAGCGGGAACCGGCGACGCAGCAGCAGCGCCGCCATGCCCAGGACCGTCGCCACCCACCACCGGGCCAGGCCCGCATGCCAAGCCGCCTCGCCGTACTTGATCAGCAGCTTCGGGTTGGCGATGAACAGCGGTCGGGAAGTCAGATATGTCGCCAGGCCGAGCGCCGCGACGATACCGGCGTCCACGGTCAGCCGGCGCTGGGTCATAACCGCAGGGTACTGGCACCACCGGGCCCAGACATCTGTCTGACGGGGTACCCGCGCTCGATCGTGCGAGGTAACTCGGACACATCCCCCGGCAGAGGACAGCGCAGCGTCGCGCAGGCCACGGTACTGGCATGACGACACCGCGCTTCCTCCCGGCTGTGGCGCTGCTGCTCTCCGCGGCGGCGCTGGCCATCGCCGGTTGCAACGCCGGCACGGGTACGGACACCACCAACGCCGCCCGCTCGAAGAGCGCACCGGCCGGCGGTGTTCCGGCCGCCTCCGCGACCGGGGCGGCGAACCCGGGGCCGAGCGCCGCCGGCAGCTACCAGGACCAGGTGATGGCCTGGGGCCGGCAGTTCGCCGCCTGCGCCCGCTCGCACGGCAACCCGACCTTTCCCGACCCGGTCTACCCGGCCAACGCCCAGCCCACGGGTCTAACCTGGGGCTTTTCCTTGTTCGCCAATGTGGACAAGCCCACCCTGAGTCAGGCCGCCAACGGCCCCTGCAGCGATATCGCCCGGCAGATGCCACCGGCGCCGGACGCCCTCCACCCACCCAACGCCACGACGCTGACGCAGATGCGCCAGTTCGCCCAGTGCATGCGTCAGCACGGTCAGTCCGACTTCCCCGACCCGAAGACCGACGGCACCTTCCCGATCCTGAACACACCGTACGAGGGGCTCTCCCCACTCTCCCCGCAACATCCCTCACCGGCGATGGGAGATGCTCGCCGCGCCTGCCGCCAGTACCAGAACGACTGGGACATCCGGGCCTCATGAAGAAAACACGAACCGTCGGGGCGGGAGCCGGCGCGGTGGCGATCGGGGCAGTCGCGTGGCTCGCGGTCAACTCCAGCACCCAGCCAGCGGCGCCCGCCGCCCCGGCCGTCTCCACCACCACCGCGCCGGTCTCACGCGGCGCTGCCAGCAACCGGGTGGAGATCGCGGGCAGCCTCGGCTACGACGGGGCCTACCAGGTGCGCGACCAACTCCCAGCAGGGATCCTCACCGCGATCGCCGAGCCCGGCGCGGTGGTCTCCCAGGGTGGTCAACTGTTCGCCGTCTCAGGTACCCCGGCCCGGCTGCTCTACGGCGGCCTGCCCGCGTACCGCGACTTCGCCGTCGGGATGACCGACGGACCGGACGTGCGGGAACTGGAGCAGAACCTGACTGCACTGGGCTACAGCCCAGGCACGTTGGACAACCACTTCAGCGCCGCCACCGCCGCAGCGGTGCGTCGCTGGCAGGCCGCGCGCGGGCTACCCGCCGCGCAGCGCACCGGGCGACTGCGGCTGGGCGAGGTGGTCTTCCTGCCCTCGGCGGTGCGGATCGGCCAGGACGCGACCGACCCGGGTGGCTCGGTCGGCCCGGGCGTGCCAGTGCTCACCGGTACGTCCACCACTCCGGTCGTCACCGCACCGGTCAACGCCGACCAGCGGTACCTGGTGCACGTGGGCGACCAGGTGCAGGTGTCGCTGCCCACCGGCGCGGCAGTGCCGGGCACCATCCTGCGCATCGGCCGGGTGGCGACCACACCGGAGGGCGGCAACGGCCCGGGCGGTAACAACCCGCCCACGGTACCGGTCACCATCTCGCTGAGCCTGCCACCGAACGCGGGGGACCTGGACCAGGCGCCGGCACAGGTATCGATCACAGTCGACGTCCACCGCGGCGTGCTGCTCGTGCCGGTGACCGCGCTGCTGGCCAAGCCGGGCGGCGGGTACCAAGTACGGGTTCTCACCGGCGGCATCGGTCGGCTGGTCGACGTGCGGCCCGGGCTGTACGACGACGCCACCGGCGAGGTGGAGGTCAGCGGCGCAGGGCTGGCCGAGGGCATGACGGTGGAGGTACCCGCGACATGAGCGCCGTCCTGGAACTGGCGGGGGCGACCAAGACCTACCCAGGCACCCCGCCGGTACAGTCGCTGCGGGGCGTCGACCTGACCATCCACAGTGGAGAGCTGGTGGCCGTGGTCGGCCCGTCCGGCTCGGGCAAGACCACGCTGCTCAACCTCGCCGCCGGCCTGGACCGGCCCAGCTCGGGCAGTGTACGCATCGCCGACCATGCCATCGACAAGCTCTCCGACCGCCGGCTGGCCGGCCTGCGTGCCCACTTCCTGGGTGTGGTCTTCCAGCAGTTCTTCCTGCTCGACCACTTGTCCACAATAGACAATGTGGCGGCCGGCCTGCTCTACCGGGGAGTACCGGGGGTGCGCCGTCGGCAGGCCGCGGCCGGCGTGCTGGACCGGGTCGGGCTCGGCCGCCGGCTAGGACACACAGCGGGCAAGCTCTCCGGCGGGGAACGCCAGCGGGTCGCCATCGCCCGGGCCCTGGTCGGCCGGCCCGCGGTGGTACTCGCCGACGAGCCCACCGGCAACCTGGACACCGCCACCGGTGCGGAAATCCTGGCGCTGCTGCGCGACCTGAACGCCGACGGCACCACCATCATGGTGGTCACCCACGACATGCAGGTGGCGGCCGCGACCCGGCGGCGGATCGCGCTGCGCGACGGCCGGGTGGTGCGCGACAGTACGGCGGTGGCCGATGGCTAGCCCGCCGCCCTACTCCCGGCTACGCGGCGCGGACCTGTTGCCGCTGGCCACCGTGGGACTGCGCACCAGGCGGGTACGGTCGGCGCTGTCCGTGCTGGGCATCGCGATCGGCATCGCGGCGATCGTGGCGGTGCTCGGCATCACCCGATCCAGCCAATCCGACCTGCTGGCCCGCATCGACCGGCTGGGCACCAACCTGCTCACCGTCGCCACCGGGCAGACGCCTACCGGACAGCCAGCCGAGCTGCCGCCGACCGCCGCAGCAACCATCGCCCGCACACCGGGCGTGCAGCACGTGGCGGCGACCGCGATGCTGACCGGCGTACAGATCTACCGCACCGACCAGATCCCGGCCTACCGCAACTCCGGCCTGGGTGTGCTCGCCTGCGACGCCAACCTGCTGTCCACACTGGACGCCCGGCTGGCCAGCGGCGTGTTCTTCAACGACGCCACCGCCCGGTATCCCACCGCGGTGCTCGGCCACGACGCCGCGCAACAGCTCGGCATGCCCCGCCCCGGTACCCGGATCTGGCTCGGCCATCACTGGTTCCTGGTGGTCGGAGTGCTGCAACCGGTAGACCTGGCACCCGACCTCGCATCGGAGATCAACCAGGCCGCGTTGATCGGCTTCCCGATCGCCGGCCAACTGTTCAGATACCAGGGACACCCCACCCGGGTATACGTGCGCACCGACACCGACCAGACCGCCGCCGTCGCCGCACTGCTCGCCCCGGCAACCAACCCGGTACACCCGGAAACAGTCGCGGTCAGCCGGCCCTCCGACGCGCTGACCGCCCGGCTGGCGGTGGCCAGCGCCACCACCACGCTGCTGCTCGGCCTGGGCGGGGTGGCGCTCCTAGTGGGCGGCATCGGAATCGGCAACGTCATGGTCATCTCGGTGCTGGAGCGCCGCGGCGAGGTCGGGCTACGCCGTGCGCTGGGCGCGGCCCGCCGCCACGTCGCGGCGCAGTTCCTCATCGAGTCGCTGGTGCTCGCCGGCGTCGGCGGCACTGCCGGTATCCTGTTCGGCGTCGCCACTACCTACGGATTGGCCCGGCTACACCACTGGCAGCCGCTCGTCCCGAGCACCGCAGTGGCCGCGGCACTGGCCGCGGCACTGGTCATCGGCGCCATCGCCGGGCTATACCCGGCGACGCGGGCCGCCCGCCTCTCCCCCACCGAAGCACTGCGCGTCGCCTAATAGGAGCTGTCGGGGATGCCCGAAGGCGGTCCCGCTTGGCTCGACATTGCCAAGCGCGGAACGGACATATCAACCAAGGGTTACGCGCGAACCGCTCGCCTTCACCGCCTGAACCAGCAAACCCGCAGGTCAGGACGGGTCGCGAGGAACCACAGCAACGTAGATCCACACATGCAGATCGGACATTATCCGCGTATCAGTTCGGGTGAGCCGTGGGTTACAGCATGCGAACCGCTACGCCAACGCCCTGACCTGCGCTTTCCTGCTCCCGTTGACGCGCGAACGCCAGCTACGAGCCGCATGAGCGACCGAACCCGCAGATCAGAAATCTATCTCGATGGATATCCTGGACGGCCGGAACTAGCACATGCAGGCTGCTCGCGCAGTAGGTATGGGACAACAGGGTCGGAGTCAGATGGTTGAGATGGCGCGGGTACGGTCAGCCATGGCTCGCTGGGCCACGCCGGCGTCGGGGACGAAGCGTTCGAAACCGTGGGGGGCGCCGGGGTGGACGTGGAGTTCCACAGGGACGCCCGCTCGGGCGAGGCCGGCGGCGTAGGCGATGTTCTCGTCGCGGAAGATGTCGAGGTCCCCGACGTCGATGTAGGCCGGTGCCAGCCCGGCGAAATCGACAAGGCGGGCGGGTGCGGAGACAGGTGACACACGGTCGCTGCCGATCTCTTCCCCGAGAAGGGTGATCCAGCCG
>DATEJJ010000456.1:0-2406 GCA_035278125.1 Rugosimonospora sp. | reverse complement strand
CGCAGGTCGCGCTGCTACCCAGCGTGCGCGCCGCCACCGACCGGCTGGACGCCGACCAGCTCTCCGCACCCACCTACGAAGACCTCAACCGCAACCTGCTGGCCATCGCGGACGCGATACCCGAGCTGATGACCGACGTGGAGCTGGGCGCCAGCGCCCGGGCCGCGGCCGCCATCGCCACCGCCGAGCACCTCGCCGCGCAGGAGCGCGACCTGCTGCGCGGCGTGTTCCGCCGGGGCGCGTTCCAGCCCGGCGAGCTGGCCACCCTGGCCAGCCTGACCGGCGCCGAGAACGAGCGGCTGGCCGAGTTCAACCGGTACGCGACGAACAGCCAGCGGGACGAGTACACCTCTCTCATGAGCGCCGAGGACGTCGCCACCGCCGGGCGCATCGCCGGCGCCGCCCTCGTCGCCGACCGGCAGCCCGCCGCACTCAAGATCGACCCGGACACGTGGTACATCGCACAGAGCAATACCGTGCGCCGGCTGCACCTGCTGGAAGTCGACCTCGCCCGCTGGCTCGACCACAGCGCGCTCATCGACGAGGACCTCGCGCAGACCCGGGCCGCCGTCACCGGACTGTCCACCGCGGGACTCGTCGTGCTCGCCTTCGGCACCGCCCTGGCCCTGGCCGTGCGCACCGCCCGGCGGCTGCGCGCGCTGCGCGGCGCCGCGCTGGACGTGGCCGGCGTGGAACTGCCCGGCACCATCGCCGCCATGACCAAGGCCGGCGACGTGCGGTCGGTGCAGGCCGCCATGCACGCCGCCGCCTCCCGCGCCGACTCCTTGGAGGTATCCGGATCCGACGAGATCGCCGAGGTCGGCACCGCGCTGACCGCGGTACACCGGCAGGCCCTGCACCTCGCCGCCGAGCAGGCCAGCCTGCGGCTCGACGTGGCCGCGCTGTTCGTCGCCCTGTCCCGCCGCGGGCAGACCCTCATCCAGCGCCAGCTGCGGCTGCTGGACGAGTTCGAGCGCTCCGAGACCGACCCGCAGACCCTGTCCCGGCTGTTCGCCCTGGACCACCTGGCCGCGCGCATGCGGCGCAACGAAGAGAATCTGCTGGTACTGGCGGGTGGCGAGCCGGGGCGCCGGGTGCTCTCGCCGGTACCCCTGGTGGACCTGATCCGCGCCGCGGCAGCCGAGATCGAGGACTTCCAGCGGGTCGACGCGGACAACGTGACCGAGGTCGGCGTCGCCGCGCACGTGGTACGCGACGTGATCCACCTGCTCGCCGAGCTGATGGAGAACGCCACCATGTTCTCCCCGCCGACCAGCAAGGTACGCGTCTCGGCCCGCCGCTCGGTGGACTCGGTCACCATCTCGGTGTTCGACGAGGGTATCGGCATGCCGCAGCACCAGGTCGAGGAGCTGAACGCCCGCCTGGCCCGGCCGACCATGCTCACCGCCGAGCTTGCCGGCACGATGGGCCTACTGGTGGTGGGCCGGCTCGCGATCCGGCACGGTATCGCGGTGGAGCTGCGCAGTACGGCTCCGGGTGGCACCGTGGCCCTGGTCACGCTGCCCAACTCGATCCTGGCGCCGGCACCGCCGTTCACCACCCACGCGACCTCGCTGCTGTACCCGGAGCCGGCGGCGATCGAGTCGCGCACCGGGTCGTCCGGGCTGGTGGACGGTCGGGACTCGGGCCCCTGGGCACCGGAGCCGGACTCGATGCCGCTCACCTGGCCCATGACGTCGGTGGCCGCATCGGAGGGAACGGAAACAGCCCGCGATCACGACGAAGGGTGGGGCGCCGGGGCAAGTCGGGAATCCGACACTTCGTCCGGCTCGGGCCCCGGTGACGCTGCCGACGGAGCTGGGGAGTCCAGTGACCTGGCCGAGTTCGCGGCAGGTGCGCCGGATCTCGCGCCGGCTGAGTCCCCCGATGCGGGGCAGCCGGAGATCCCGGCCGGAGTCGACACGGGGTCGGTTCTCGACGGGTCGGCTGGACCTGACCCGGCGTCGGGCGCGGCTGAGGTCGTAGCCGTCGACGCAGGGGATCCGGCGGGTCCGGGCGTTGGCGGGGTGCCGTCCGGTGCGGGTGCGGCCGGGTCCGGCTGGGATGCGGGGACCGGGCCCGCGGCGACGGCGGGCTCAGACACGGCCTCCGGCTGGTCTGCCGGAACTGGTGAGGTGGCGGCCGGCGCCGCGTCGCCGGTCGCCGAAGGCAGGCCGGTCGAGGGCGCGGGAGCGCCTTCACCGGTGGCCGGATCAGACGCGGCAGCAGACGGGTTGGCACGATCCGGTGCGGGTGCGGCGATCCCGTCCGGCGCCGACCTGCCCGCGGAACCAGCGGCGAACGGCGGCGGCAACGGGAGCGCGCTCAGGCCGGGCGGTGGCCCCCTACCCCGGCGGCGTCCCGCTGGGCCGGACGCGGTGCAGGCGGCGCCCGTACCCGGTGATG
>DATEJJ010000455.1:0-7817 GCA_035278125.1 Rugosimonospora sp. | reverse complement strand
TCCGAGCGTTTCTCCCGCACCCCGCACACCTCGATGGCGGCATCGACCTCCTCCCGCGACACCTGCGAGATCAGCACCCCGAGCGTGACCTGGTCCGGGCGCACCACCGGACGATCCACCGCATCCACCGCCATGACCGCTGATCAAAACGTTCTCAAACCCGTCGGTCACGCCGCCACACCGACGACTCCTTGAGCCGGAGTCGCCTCAAGATCAACCTATCCTACGTGAGGTTGGGTTCTCGAGGCTGATCGTCTTTGCCACGTCGCTAAGGTCATTGTTCAGCTGGTGACCGCACCCGGGCAGCCAGTGCACCCGCGCCTGCGGGATCGCGCGGGCATAGAGGTCGGCATGCGACGGCGGGGCGGTCTCGTCCTGGAGTCCGTGGAACACATGCACCCGCACACCTTGTGGCAGCCTCGCGCCCAGGTCGCTCGGCAGCCCGAACTCGTCGCTAGACCAGCCGCCTTCACCGACGTACGGGGCGGCGATGAGTACGATCGCTGCCAACTCCCGCGCCACCGGCCGCTCGGCCAGCACACTGATGAGGATCGTCCCACCCACCGAATGGCCAGCCACGACCGCACCATCGTCCAAGCCCGCCATCTCAACTCGGATCGCCGCGCTCCATGCGGCGTAACTCGGGTCGTCCTCGTCGGGCATACGCGGGTAGCGGACCTCATAACCGCCCCCCAGCTCCTGCCTGAGGCTGTCAAACAGCTTGTCATCCCATTCGTCGTGGGCGCCCGCGCCGCCGCCCTGGATCAAAAGAATCTGCCGAGCCCCTGCCATGGAGATCGTCCTTCCCCCGTAACCACCACCTCGATGCCCATACTGCCGGTGTCAAACCAGAACTCGTTCACGGGCACGACCGCCTCGCCGCGACCACTACGCCTGGACAGACATCCCGTGCCAGGACTCCCAAGCTGAAGTACCGCCACGACGTGCCCCGGGAAGGACCCAGGTCGGGATCTCATGATCAACTTAGGCTACGTGGCATTGGCCCTGAGCCCGGACGGTTCGCTGTACGCCGGCGCCTTGATCCGCCTGTTCCGGGTCAGCGACGGCTCATGAGGATCGTCCGCACGGTCCTCGCGACGCTGACTGTCGCGGCGGTCGGGCTCGGTGTGCCCGCCGCGGGCCGCCGACACACCGGCTCCCCCGGCGCCCACCTACTACGTGTCCGGGTTCGGCGAGGGCGCCATCCGCGCCTTCCCCGTGCAAAGCGACGGCTGGCTGCTCGGATCCACCGACGGCAACCGGTACCCGCTGACCCAGTCGGCGTCCGAGGCGATCGTGTTCAGCCCGCCGTGCGGGGTTGTGGTTATGAGGCCCAGCGCGGATTGCGTCTGGTGGTCAGCCGGCGCAGGCCGTTGCCTGCTGAGGCAGCGAGCAGTGCCAGGGCGAGCGTGGTGATGGGGTAGACGACGAGGGTGGCGATGTCGCCGCCGATGCGGTCGCTGAGCAGGTAGCTGGCGACGTCGTGGTAGCCGCTGTGGGCATAGGCGGTGATGTCGTAGGGGTCGGTCAGGGTGTAGGTGCCCAGGTGCAGCATCGCGGTCAGGTCCACGGTGAAGTGGATCGGTGCGGCGAGGATCGCGGTGAGCAGACCAGCCCGTACCCCGATGAATAGGGTGCGGGTGGTGGCGGCGGCGCCGAGCGAGACGGCGAGGACCGAGCCGGCCACGACCGGGTTCAGCAGCGGTTGGATCCCGTTGGGATCAACCGGAGAGCTCAGCGCGATGCCGATCCAGGCGGCACCGGCGGCCAGCGCGCCGCCCGCCGCCCACCATAATGCGGTGTTGGTGGTATCGCGCAGCCGTGGCGGCGTCACCGCCAGGGCCAGGTAGCCGGTCAGGAGCAGCGCGAAGAGGATCCCGAACTGGGTGCTGTAGTCGCGAGCCGGGGTCGGGTGCGTCGCGTCCACCCGGGCCACAACGGCGACCGCGGTCGCAGCGGCGGCGACCAGCCCCGCCAGCGCCACCACGGCGACGCTCACCCGGCCCGCGCTGCGCCGTGGTGGTTCGGACCGGGACGCCAGGATCGTGGTGTAGCCGCACAGCAGCAGGCCCAGGCTCGCGGCGAACACCGACAATCCCGGTGCGGTGGCCTGGGCCAGCGCGGTCGCAGCGGCCGCGATCAGCAACCCGACCACGGCGACGGCCAGCACCCGCCGGGGGTGACGCGGCGGCGGGAACAGCGCGATGTGCAGTACTCCGACGGCGAAGCGCCATCGGCGGATCAAGCCGTGCACGGTGAACAGTTCGGCGACCATCGCCTGCCCCCAGTCGCGGCGGTCGGCGGGCAGCCGGTTGGTGGCGGTGGTGACGATACGCGCCGGCAGGTCGCCCGCGCCCTTGCCATCGCTCAGCCGCACCAGCACCAAGGCGGCCGCGACGAGTACGACGAGTACCACGACGGCAGGCATCAAGCACTTCCCAACCTGGGCCGGGAGCGCCGCGTCAGCCGGATCGGGTATATCGAGCCCGGCGGCAGGCCGAGTTGAATGCACAGGTCGTAGCCGTAGCGCCAACGGCCGGGGGCCTCGGCCAGGGCCTGGAGGCCCGCCACGGTCTGCGGAGATGGTCGGCGGGTACCCGTCACAGAACAACTCTATATATCAAGAGTACCGGTGGCAAGCCGGCGCGGGTGCCTTGACGGGAAAGCCTCTCTCAGGCGCGGTATGCCGGCCGTGGTGATCCTTACCGTGGGCCGGACGGCGGCACCGAACTGGCTCGAACGGCCGCCCGTGGACTGCGCCGACCACGGCGATGCCTGCCGTTGGACTGCCGTACCGGCCGGCGTCGCACCGCGAATCCGTCAACATGTCTTCAACAATTCGGCCGACACAGCGGCGTCAGGATGCATGTGGACAGCTGCCGTCGAGCAGTGCCCGTCCACAGGACGTCGTGAGAAGGAGGAGCACACACATGACGCTGCGTCGATGTATCGCCGCGCTTGCCGCAATGCTAGTGGTTCCCGTGGGGCTGCTGGCGTTCGTGAGTAGTCCCGCGAGCGCCGCGACGACCACGGTATGTAACGGGGATTCGTGGGGATTCGGGTGGTTCAAGACGAACACTCACATCGATTCCAACCGCTGCGCGAGGGTTCTCGTGGTCGACCTGACGAGCTGGTACGACATCCCGCTTTTCAGCACGCCGATCGACATCTGCGCGAACCAGTCCGGTGGCCCACCGATACCGACCGGCGAGTGGAGCATCGTCGGTCAGACCATCGACAACCGGATCTGCGGTCCGGACAACAGTGTGTATCACGTGCAGCGTGTCCACCTCGGTACCCCCATTATCAGCAGCCCGGGCGGCGTTGTCAGTTTCGCCGGAGACGGCGGCTTCCATGCTGGCACGACGGTTGCCATCTACGGCGTCGACTTCTACCCGGGCGACCGGGTGACAGTCGTCCCCCAAGGCGGCGGTGGCGCTGCTGCGAGCATCGTCTGGGACAACGTCGATCTGCGTGGCCAGGTCAACGCACAACTGCCGTCGCTACCCCTGGGGCCGGCGAACCTGTACGTCACGAACCAGGCCAACATCACCTCTGCCCCGTACCCTCTGTTCATCACCTGACGCCGAGCCGGGTCAGCCACGGCTCGACCCGTTGACCCAGCCGCACGCGATATGCCAACGACGCCGTCCTGCGGGGCGATGCTCGGAGGGTCGATCGCGTGCGGCACGGGGTCGGTTCACCAGGTGTGATTGACGGCGAGGTACTGGCGCTTCGGCTGCCGGCCGGGATCATTCGATGGACTCATCAGGGGTGATGCCATCGACAATCCGCGCGGGACGGAGATGGCTGTGGGCAACCGTGCGTGGCTGGATGGGGTAGGTGCGGAGTTGACCCTGCAACGGAAGGTGGCCGAATTTCGAGCACAACGACGTGCGGCTGCGGCTGGGCCGGCACGAGCGTGTACTGGACTCGGCTACTGCCGGGGCGAACACGCGTCCCTTGTCCTGCGCTACCGACAAAGCGGGCCGGCCGATCTACCGGCCGCGTCAGGTCCGTGCGGCCCGGCCCTGGTCGAGCATGGCGAGCTTCGCGCGGACCTGTGCGGCATCGGGATGGTCCAGTTCAGCGAGGATGCGAAGCGCGCTGTCCCAGGCGGTACGCGCGGCATCAGGATTGCCCAGCACCTGTCGGAGAGCGCCGAGGTGGGTAAGGACGGTGGCTTCGTTGAACCGGTTGCCGACCTTCCGGCACAGGGTCACGGACTGCTGGTAACATTCGTTGGCCCGGTCGTGCCGGCCCGCGTGCTGATGGACGCAGCCGATCGTGTCCCAGGTGTTGGCCTGCCCCTCCTGATCGTCGATCTGCTGGAAGAGGGTCAGGGCCTCCGCGGAGTCCGTCAGGGCCTGGTCGTACTGGCCGGCCAGGAAATGCTGCCAGCCCAGCGAGTTGAGCGCATTGGCCAGCCCCCGACGGTCGGTGGTGGACCGGAGCAGTTTCAGAGCCTGCCGGCTGTGGCAGAGGGCATCTTCGATCTGGCCCTGCAGCTCCAACAGGTTGCCGAGGTGCCGGTGGGTTTGGGCGCGGCCGACCCGGTTGCCGGTCCGTGTGTAGAGATGCAGTGCCTGGTCATAGTGGGCGTGAGCGTCGAGGTAATGACCGAGCATGGTGGCGGCGTGAGCCAGCAGCCGGTGGGCGATCGCCTGGGCGACCGGGTCGCCGAGGCGACCCGCTGCGGACAAGGCGTTCTGCCATGCGGCCGCGAGATCGCGCCAATGCCCCTGCCAGTCGAGGTAGGTGTGCGAGGACCAGGCCAGTTGCCAGGCGTGGCTGTCCAGGCGGGCATCGGCGGCGTGCTGGAGGGTCGCCAGCAACACCGCATGCTCGGTTTGAAACCAGGTCATCGCCCGACCGCGGTCGGCAGGACTCTCCGGATCTGCGCCGGGTGCTGGCGCCGTCAGCGGCACGGCGATCGGGTCGCGGTTCGGGCTCAGCAGCCGTTCGCTGCGGAAGGCGGTATGTGTGTAGTGGTCCAATAGCCGGATCGTCGCCGCCCGGCGCTGGTTGTCGGGGTCGTACGCCTGAGTCAGCTCAGCGGCGTAGATGCGCAGCAGGTCGTGGAGGCAGTACCGGCCGGGTGCGTGTTCGGTCAGCAGGTGGGAGCGGGTCAGCTCAGTCAGCAGCCGGCGAGCCTCGGGCACGGGCAGGCCCACGAGGCTGGCCGCCGCCGCCATGGAAATGTCCGGGCCGGGATGCAGGCCCAACAGGCGGAACAGTCGGGCCGCGCTTCTGGTGAGCGTGGTGTAGGACCAGGAGAGCACCGCGCGTATCTGCGTACTGGTGTCGCCGGCGTCCAGGCTGTCCAGCCGGTGGCTCGTGCTGTCCATCTCGCAGGCGAGGGCGGCCAGGGAAAACCTGGATTGCAGTGCGCGGGCCGCCGCGATGCTCAGTGCCAGCGGCAGTCGGGCGCAGGCGTTGACGATCTGATGCACGGCTTCGGGTTCGGCGGCTACCCGCTCGGCACTGAGCCGCAGGGCCAGCAACCGCACGGATTCCGCCGCGGTGAACAGATCCAGGCTCAGTGGATGCGCGCCATCCGTGGCGACCAGCGGGGTGAGTTGGTTGCGGCTGGTGACCACGACCATGGCGGATGCCGCAGGCAGCAAGGGCCGCACCTGCCGGGCGTCGCGGGCGTTGTCCAGCAGGACCAGCATCCGCCGGCCCGCGATCAGGCTGCGGTACAGAGCGCTCCGCGCGTCCAGTTCCGGTGGTGTCCGGCGGGCTGGCACCCCCAAGGCGTTCAGGAAGCCCTGCAGCGCCTCCTCCGGTGTCATCACCCGTCCACCCGCGTCAAAGCCGCGCAAGTTGACGTACATCTGCCCATCGGGGAACCGGTCCGTGTTCTGATGAGCCCACCGCACCGCCAGGGCCGTCTTGCCCACCCCGGCCGTACCGGAGATCGTGGCGATTACCACGCTCGCCCCTGGCTGGGTGGCAGCCTCGGCCAGCGCGGTGAGGTGACGAAGTTCGGCGGCGCGGCCGGCGAAGTGCCGTACCCGCGGCGGAAGCTGGCGGGGCACCGTTGGTTCGCGCGGCCCGGTCGGGGTACGGGCCCGTGTCGTGGCCACCTGAGCGGTGAGGTCGCCAGACCGGTCCTCGGCCCGGTTGGCCGGCCCGCCGTACCGCGTCGCCGGCAGGTCCAGATCGCCGCTCAGGATGGCCTGGTACACCCCCTGCAACTGGGGACCGGGGTCGACGCCAAGTTCGTCGGCTAACCGACGTCGCGCGCTTGCGTAACAGGTCAATGCCTCGCTGGGGCGCCCGGCCGTTGCCAGCGCACGCATCTGGACGGCCACCAGCGACTCCGCCATCGAGTGGGCCTCGGCCAACTCGCCGACCGGTCCGGGCACGGCCTGGGGGTTGCCTGCCCGGATCTCCGCCTCCGCCCAGGCTACGACCGCGTCCACCCGCTGTTGTGCCCACAGTTGCCGGGTACGTTCGGCCCACTCACCAGGCAGGCCGGCCAGCGGCGGGCCATGCCACAGGCCCAGTGCCGTCCGCAGCAGTTGCAGCCGCCGCCCGTCCCCGCAGTCCGGATCACTGGACCGCGCCAGCAACGCCCGGAAATGATGCACATCGACGTGATCAGCGTCGATATCGAGCAGGTATCCCCCTGTTTTGCGTACGATCGCCGCCGGCCGGTCCTCGGCCGCACCGGATCGCAGGAGCGCCCGCAACCGGGTGATGTAGCTGTGCAGTGTCCTGCGTACCCGGGGCGGCGAGTCCTCACCCCAGACCCGATCCACGAGCAGGTCCACGCTGACCACCCTGCTCGCATCAACGGCCAGCGCGGCCAGCACCACGCACTGCCTGGGCGGGCCGAGCGGTATCGGATCCGAGCCGGTCAGCAACTCGACCGCACCGAGCATCCGCAATCTCATAACATTCCCCACGCCCAGCGGCAGCCCGGAGTTCGAACGAGCCCCACCGTCGCGGGCACGGGTCGCCACCCTCTAAAGATCAGGATGACGGGAGCCACGCAGCGGGACACTGTTACGCACGGATCTGTGGGCGGCGGCGGGTGACACGACCACCCTGGCCGATGCTGGTGTCAGCCTCCGCGACGGGCAGATCGCCGCCCGCCACCCCCGCGCGACCAGGCCCGCAAGAACTTCGACCGCCACCCCCACGACGTCCTCGACGCCTCCTGGTCTCCGGCGCCGGAGCACGGAGAACCACGATCAACACCGAACGGATACCGACCGCTTGGGCACACGTCGTCGAAATCGGGATGCCCGGCGGACGGTCGCGTTGGTGGGTAGAGTGCCCATCTTGCCGTCCGTGGCCGCCCCTGCGGCCGCCGGGTCCCGATGGCCATGACCCGTCGTCTTTCACTGGTGGCGGCGTGCGGGTCGAGAATCCCTGTGCTGACCCGAATCCCGGGTGTCCGACCTGCCGTTATTGGTGTTGCGTATCGGGTAAATCGGAGGTCGGCGTGGTCATGAAACTGTCTCGACGGGTACTCGCCCGGACCGTTGTCGTGCCCGTGGTCGCGGGAGCGACCCTGTTCGGCGCGCTGCCCGCGCACGCCGCGCCGACCACGGTCACCTTCGTCTTCACCGGCGCCGAGCAGACGTTCACCGTGCCGAAGAACGTCCGACGTCTCGCGGTGACGCTGGTGGGTGGCAGCGGCGGTACCGCCGCGGATGCCGGCGCCCGCACCGGCGGCCAGGGCGGCGCCGGTGCGTCGATCCACGCCACCGTGGCGGTGACGCCTGGCCAGATTCTGTACCTGCAGATCGGCGGTACCGGCGCGGTCCCGGCGGCCGGCTACAACGGCGGTGGCGCCGGCGCGA
>DATEJJ010000454.1:0-2918 GCA_035278125.1 Rugosimonospora sp. | reverse complement strand
GTCCGGGTCCGCCGCCATCGCCGCCAGCACCGCGCGGTACAGGCTGCCCAGCCGGTCCACTTCGGACTGTCCGGTACCGCGCGCGGTCAGCGTGATCCGCCCGGCGTGCGCGGCCACGGTGAGCGCGAACTCGGTCGCCCCGGCGCCCCGGCCGGCCGCCGCGTCCACCAGCCCGGTGTCCACCTGCCGGAAGTCCATGTAGTTGAACAGCACGTCGAGCAGCCGCTCGCCCGCGTCGACACCGGCCAGCCGCTGGATCTCCGGCAGCGGGAACCGCCGGTGCTCCAGCACCGCCAACTCCTGCTCGAAGGTGCGGCGTACCAGCTCCCGCCAGCTCCCGGCGGGCCGCCCGGCCAGGAACGGCACGGTGTTGAGGTGCATGCCGTACACCCGGTCGGCGCCGGTGACCTCGGGCCGGGCGTCCACCGCGAGACCGGTGACGAACGCGCCGTGCTCGGTCAGCCGGGACAGTACCGCGCCGTGCGCGGCGAGCAGCACCGACTTGAGGGCGGTGCCGGCGCCCCGGGCCAGCGCGCGCAGCCCCGGCTCCAGGTCGGCCACGGGTACCACGCAGCGCCGCTCGTCCTCCGTGCCGTCCCGCCAGGCGGCCGGTACGGTCAGCCGGGCCGCGCCGGTGACCAGGCCGCGCCAGTACTCGCGGTCCGCCTCGCCGCGCAGCGACTCCAGTTCGCCGGCGATGAAGTCGGCGTAGCGCACGGACGGCAGCGGCGACTCCGCGGTTGGCTGGCCGTCGCGGATCGCCTGGTACGCGGTGACCAGCTCCATCACGAGGGAGTTGAAGCTCCAGCCGTCCAGGATGGCGTGGCTGTGGGTGAGCACGAGCCACCAGGCGGTACCGTCCTCCACCACGGCCCGGACTCTCCACAGTGGAGCCTGGTCGGCGGCGAGCGGGTTGCCGCGCTCCTCGGCCACGATCCCGTCCACGGCCGGCACCGGGGCGGCGCCGCGCTCCAGCCGGTCCACGCGCAGCGGGACGGTGACGGTCTCGTGCACGAGTTGCAGTGGCGGGGCGGTGTCGCGGGTGAGGAAGCCGGTGCGCAGCACCTCGTGCCGGGCGGTGACCCGGTCGACGGCCTCGCGCAGGGCGGCCTCCGCGAACGGTACGGTGCTCGGGATGCGGGTGGCGGCCACGCTGTGGTACCGGCCCTGCTCGCCGCCGAGCAGCGACTCCACGATCATGCCGAGCTGCACCTGGCTGGTGGGGTAGGCGTCCACGACGCCGGCCGGCAGTGCGGCCCGCTCGGCCTCGGAAACGAGGCCGAACGGCGCCACCGGCTCGGCCTTGGCTGAGGACTCGGGTGGCTGCGGGTCGCCGCCGGCAGTCGCGGCGCCACCGGACTGCTGGCCGAGCAGGCGCACCAGGTCGGCCACCGAGCCCTGTGCCAGCAGTTGGTCGGCCGCGATGTCGATCCCGGCCGCGCGCAGCGCACCGGCCAACACCTCCACGCCATCCGGCGCGGGATCCGCCGCGTCCGGGGAGCTGTCCACAGTGGAATTGTCCACAGTGGATCCGGCCGGGGCGGTGAGCGTCGCGGCGAGGGCGGCCACCGTCTGGTGGCGGAAGACGTCGCGGGTGGTCACCGCGTAGCCGTCCGCGCGCAGCGCACCCACCAGCGCGACCGCGCGCAGCGAATCGCCGCCCAGCTCGAAGAAGCCGTCGTGCACCCCGAGCCGGTCCAGGCCGAGCACCTCGCGCCAGTGCGCCGCGATCCGCTCCTCCACCGGAGTACGCGGTGCCACCAGTTCGGCCAGCGCCGCCCGGTCCCCGCGCGCCGGTGCCGGCAGCGCGGCCCGGTCGAGCTTGCCCGAGCTGTTCAGCGGCCACGCCGCCAGCGGCACGAACGCACCCGGAATCATGTAGTCGGGCAGCGACCGGCCCAGGAACTCGCGCAGGTCCGCGTGGTCCGGCGAACCGACCGGGATCAGGTAGGCCACCAGCCAGGCGGTACCGTCCGGCTCCGGACGGGCCACCACCGCCGCGTCGCGGACACCCGGGTGCGCCAGCAGGGCGGACTCGATCTCACCCAGCTCGATCCGGTGCCCCCGGATCTTCACCTGGAAGTCCACCCGCCCCAGCAGGTCCAGCCCGCCACCGGCGGTGTACCGGGCCAGGTCCCCGGTGCGGTACAGGCGCTCGCCGGTACCGGACGGGTCGGGGATGAAGCGGTCGGCGGTCAGGTCGGGGCGGCCGGCGTACCCGCGGGCCAGCCCGGTACCGCCGATGTGCAGCTCGCCCACCACGCCGACCGGTACCGGGCGCAGCAGGTGGTCGAGCACGGCCAGGGTGGTACGCCGCAGCGGCGCGCCGATCTCCACAGTGGACGGTACGGGGGGCACCTCCCAGGCGGAGGACCAGATCGTCGTCTCGGTCGGCCCGTACACGTTGACCAGTCGGCGGACCCGGGCGCGCAGGGTACCGGCCAGGGTGGGCGGCAGCGCCTCGCCACCGACCAGCGCGGTGCAGCCCGTACCCGGAAAACCGGCGTCCAGCAGCAGCTTCCAGCCCGACGGCGTGGCCTGCACGTGGTCGACGCCGTGCCGGGTGATCAGCGCGCACAGCGCGGCGGCGTCGCGCTCCGGGCCGTCCCCGGCCAGCACCACGGTGCCGCCGCCGACGAGCGGCAGGTACAGCTCCAGCCCGGAGATGTCGAAGGTGACGGAGGTCGAGGCGAGCCACACGCCGCCGCGCAGGCCCAGCTCCTCGCGCATGGCCAGCAGCAGGTTGCCCAGCCCGGCCACCGTCACCTGCACGCCCTTGGGGCGCCCGGTGGAGCCGGAGGTGTACATGACGTACGCCAGCGCCCCGGGCTCCGCCGGCGCCGGCTCCGCCGCCGGTCGCGCGGCGATCGCCGACCGGTCCGCGTCCACCAGCACGGCCAGCGGCACGCCGGCGAACA
>DATEJJ010000453.1:0-2708 GCA_035278125.1 Rugosimonospora sp. | reverse complement strand
GGCCAAGGGGCTGGAGTACGACCACGTGATCGTGGTGGAGCCGGCCGAGATCGTGGCGGCCGAGCCGCGCGGGCTGAACCGGCTGTACGTGGTGCTGACCCGGGCGGTGTCCCGGCTGGCGGTGCTGCACGCGCAGCCGCTGCCGGAGCCGCTGCGCTGACACGATCGTGTGATGGCACTGCGTTTTGTCGTACCGAGGTGCCAGGATGCCCTCGACGGAGGGAGAACGCGATGAAGGTCACGCGCTACGACAGCGGCGTCCCCAACTGGGCGGACCTTGGCTCGCCCGACATGACCGCGGCAAAGCAGTTCTACGCCGGTGTCTTCGGCTGGGACCCGCAGGAGGGTCCGCCGGAGGCGGGCGGATACACCATTTTCCACCAGGACGGGGCGGCCACGGCCGCGGTCGGTCCGCAGCAGAGCCCGGACCAGCCACCCGCCTGGACGATCTACGTGGCCACCGACGACGCCGACGCGACGGCGGCCGCGGTGGAGGCGGCCGGCGGCAAGGTGCTGATGGCACCGATGGACGTGATGGGCCAGGGCCGGATCGCGATCTTCATGGACCCGGCCGGCGCCGTGTTCGGGGTGTGGCAGCCGGCCGCGTTCCCCGGGGCGCAGGTCAAGGACGAGCCGGGCGCGCTGAGCTGGGTCGAGTTGGCCACGCGCGATCCGGACGGCGCGGTCCAGTTCTACCGGTCCGTCTTCGGCTGGGATCCCGACACGCAGGACATGGAGGGCACGCCCTACACGGTCTTCCGGATCGGCGAACGGGGCGTGGCCGGCATGATGCCGATGACCGGTGACCAGTGGCCGGCCGACCTGCCGTCGCACTGGATGCCATACTTCGGCACCGCGGACACCGACGCGACGGCCGCGAAGATCCAGGATCTGGGCGGTTCGGTATCGGTACCGCCGGTCACCGTCGCCGGTGTCGGACGCTTCGCGGTCGTCGGCGACCCGTCCGGCGCCTACTTCGCGATCATCAGCGAGGAGGCCCCGCCGGCCTGATCGGGACGACCAGCGGACCCTGGGCACCCTCGACCACCGTGACCCGCGCGCGGTAGTGCTCGGCGAGCAGCGGCTCGGTCAACACGTCGCGGGGCTTGCCGGCGGCCACGATCCGGCCGCCGGCGAGCAGCACCATGCGGTCGGCGTACTCGCCGGCGATGGACAGATCGTGCATCGTGCTGACCACGGTCAGCGCTCCGTCCGCGCGCAGCCGGTCGACCAGCTCCAGCACGTCCTGCTGGTGCCCGATGTCCAACGCGGTGGTCGGCTCGTCGAGCAGCAGCAGGGTCGCGCCCTGGGCCAGCGCGCGGGCCAGGAAAGCGCGCTGCCGTTCACCGCCGGAGAGCGACTCCAGCTGCCGGTGCGCGAAGCCGGCCAGGTCGAGCCGGTCCAGCACGCCGGCGACCGCGGCCAGGTCGCCGGCCGACTCGCGGCCCAGCGGCCCGAGGTACGGGGTGCGGCCGAGGAGCACGTAGTCGATCACGGCCATGCCCGGCGGTACCACGGGCGCCTGCGGTACGAACGCCACCAGGCGCGCCCGCTGCCGCCGCGGCAGCCGGTGCAGGTCGGTGCCGAACAGCTCGACCGTGCCCCGGTACCCGGCGAGACCGCCGAGCGCGCGCAGCAGGGTGGACTTGCCCGCGCCGTTGGGCCCGATGACGGTCACCCACTCGCCGGTCGCCACGGACAGGCTCACCTCGTCCAGCGCCCGGTACCCGTCGAGCACCACGCTGACCCGCCCGGCGCGTACGGCCTCCGTCACGTGATCCGCCGGCTGGTGCGCAGCACCACGATGAAGAAGGGCGCGCCGAGGAACGCGGTCACCACGCCGATCGGCACCTCGGTGGGCGGGAGCGCGGAGCGGGCGGCCAGGTCGGCCAGGGTCAGGAAGGCGGCGCCGAAGAGCATCGAGAGCGGCATGATGATCCGGTAGCTGGAGCCGGCCAGCAGCCGGATCGCGTGCGGCACGATGATCCCGACGAACGGGATCAGCCCGGAGACCGAGACCGCGGCGGCGGTACCCAGGGACGCGGCGACGATCAGCACGTACCGGGTACGGGCCGGGTGCGCGCCCAGGCTCCGCGCCTCCTCGTCACCCACCGACAGCACGTCGAGCTGGCGCCGGTAGGCCAGCATGACGCCCGCGGTGACCACCGCGTACGGCAGCAGGAGCAGCACGTCGTGCCAGCCCGCCGCGCTGAGCCGACCCATGATCCAGGAGTACACCTCACGGATCGTGTCGACGTAGCGCTGCTGCAGGTACGCCTGGCCGGCGGTGAGGAAGTTGGACACCGCGATACCGGCCAGGATCAGCGTGGCCGGGGTACGGTACCGGGCGCCGGAGGCGCCGAGCGCGTACGTCAGCGCCACCGCGAGCAGCGCACCCCCGAACGCGGCCAGCGGTACGGGGAGCGGGGTACCGGTACCGCCGTCGCTGGCGAGTGCGGTGAACGCGCCCCGCAGCGCGATGGCCACGGTGGCACCGAGCCCGGCGCCGGCCGCCACGCCCAGCAGGTACGGGTCGGCCAGCGGGTTGCGGAAGATCCCCTGGTACGTGCTGCCCGCGATGGCCAGCAGCGCGCCGACGAGCAGGCCGAGACACACCCGCGGCAGCCGCAGCTGGGTGACGATGGCCGCCTCCCGCTCCGACAGTCCACTGTGGACGTGTACCCCGGGCAGCAGGTCGAGCAGCTGGA
>DATEJJ010000452.1:0-5510 GCA_035278125.1 Rugosimonospora sp. | reverse complement strand
GGAGGCGCAGCAGCAGGACCGGGTACCGCCGCCGGTGGCCGACCGGCGCGCCGGGCAGCAGCCCGTACCCGAACCGGTGTGGCTCGCGGCGTACCCGCCAGGCCCTGATCTCTGTCCGCAGTACGTGCTACCGGCACCCGGCGGCCGGGCGCCACCCGCGACGGTCGCCTGACAGTTCCCGGCTGACCGCACGCCCCCGCACGGCGTGAACCGCGGTCAGCGTGCCTCCGTTCACAGTGGACCGCCTGGGACTCCGCATCGCCGACCGCTTGGAGAGCACAGCCATGTCCAGCACCGTGACCCCACCTCCGCGCCGCCGCCCGGAGCTGCTGATCCACCTTCCCGGGCTGCGCGCCAGCCTGGAGGAGCAGCGGCAGGTGCGGCTGCGCCAGCTCGGCGACCTGCTCGCGCAGGAGGACCGGCTGGCCAGGTCCCGGCGGATGGTGGGCGACGAGACGACCAGCGGGCTCATCGACGCGGTACGCCAGGCCCTGGGCGACATCGAACTGGCCCTGCACCGCATCCACGTCGGGCGGTACGGCACCTGCCTGTACTGCGGCAGCGAACTGCCCCTGGCCCTGCTGCGCAGCGCACCGCAGGCGGACGCCTGCGAGGACTGCGGATGAGACACCGCACGCACGACCTGCGACACCGGACGAAATGAGAGACGCCATGGATATCGCGCCTCCCCGCGGCGACATCGGGGAAATCAACCTGGATGAGACAGCAGAGCTGAGCCCGGTGCCGCAGCCGGCCAGGCACCGGTGGCGGCTGGCCCGCTTCCGCCGTCGGCGGTGGTGGCTCGTCGGGGGCGCCCTGGTGGTGGTCGTGGCAGCGGCCGCCATCACGGTGGGCGTGGCCACCGCCTCGACCCCGGCGGCACCCACGTACCGCGCCGTCACCGCGAGCACGGGCACGATGCGGCTCACCACGACCGCGACCGGCACCCTGGAGCCGGCCCAGATGTCCAGCCTGAACTTCCAGGTGGCGGGCCAGGTCACCGCGGTGGACGTGACCACCGGGCAGCAGGTGAAGGTGGGGCAGACGCTGGCCACGGTCAACTCGGCCAGCCTCAGCGCGCAGGTGGCGCAGGCGCAGGCCACCCTCGCGAACGACCAGGCCAAGCTGTCCGCCGACCAGACGGCGGGCGCGGCCAGCGCGCAGCAGACGGCCGACCAGGCCGCGGTGACCGCGGCGCAGGCGGCGCTGACCAACGCGCAGGCGTCGCTGTCCTCGGCCACCCTGACCTCCCCCATCGCGGGTACGGTGGCCCAGCTGAACCTGGCCGTCGGGCAGCAGGTGACCGGCTCGGGCGGCAGCTCCAACTCGGGCGGCTCCGGCTCGGGGAGCGGCAGCGGCTCGGGCGGCTCCGGCAGCGGGAACTCCAGCTCGTCCGGTAGCTCCAGCTCCTCGTCCAGCTCCACCCAGGTGGTGATCGTCAGCGCCGCCTTCGTGGTGAACGTGCCGGTGGACGACACGCAGGTCGGGCTGATGAAGAACGGCGAGCAGGCGACCATGCTGCCGCAGGGCTCGAACACGCCGGTGTACGGCACGGTCACCTCGGTCGGGCTGCTCGGCAGCTCCAGCTCGGGCGTGGCCTCGTTCCCGGTGGTCATCACCGTGACCGGTACCCCGACCGGCCTGTACGCCGGGGCCACCGCCTCGGTCACCATCGTCTACAAGCAACTGTCCAATGTGCTCGAACTGCCCACCGCGGCGATCCGGTACAGCAACGGCAAGGCGACCGTACTGGAGGACAAGGCCGGCAAGGCGGTACCGGTACCGGTGACGGTCGGGATCAGCTCGGGCGGGTACACCCAGATCACCGGCGGCATCTCGGACGGGCAGCAGGTACTCGTGCTGATCACCCGTACCCCGAGCGCCACCACCAGCGGCGCGGCCGGCAACCGGGGCACCGGGGGCAACGGGTTCCGCGGGGGCGGCGGCTTCGGTGGCGGCGGCTTCGGTGGCGGCGGGCTCGGCGGCGGCGGCAACCGCGGGACCGGAGGCTGAGCCATGATCCCCATCATCGAACTGCACGGCGTGACCAAGCAGTACCGCTCCGGCTCGCTGCAGGTACAGGCGCTGCGCGGGGTGTCGCTGTCCATCTGGCCGGGCGAGTACGTGGCCATCATCGGGCCGAGCGGCTCCGGCAAGTCCACGCTCATGCACATCATCGGCTGCCTCGACATCCCCACCGAGGGCGTGTACCGGCTGGGCGGCGAGGACGTCGGCGAGCTGGACGAGGAGGAGCTGGCGGCGATCCGCAACGAGCGGGTGGGCTTCGTGTTCCAGCAGTTCAACCTGCTGGCCTCGATGCCCGCGTGGCGCAACGTGGAGCTGCCGCTCAGCTACGCGGGCGTACACCGCACGCAGCGGCGGGAGCGGGCGCTGGCGGCGCTGGGCCGGGTGGGTCTGGCGGACCGGGTCGACCACCGTCCGGGCGAGCTGTCCGGTGGGCAGCAGCAGCGGGT
Organism: Rugosimonospora sp.; assembly: GCA_035278125.1. Taxonomy (GTDB): domain Bacteria; phylum Actinomycetota; class Actinomycetes; order Mycobacteriales; family Micromonosporaceae; genus DATEJJ01. Next base: position 3,036 of record DATEJJ010000452.1, on the reverse strand, counting down.
CGCGGTGGCCCGGGCGCTGGTCACCGATCCCGCGCTGATCCTCGCCGACGAGCCGACCGGCAACCTGGACACGGCGTCCACGATGGACGTTCTCGCGCTCTTCGACGAGCTGCACGCGGCCGGCCGCACGCTGGTGGTCATCACGCACGAGAACGAGGTGGCGGACCACGCCGCCCGGGTCATCCGCATCCGGGACGGCATGATCACCGAGGACACCGCCCTGGCGGACGCCGACCTGGAGGTGGTGTCGTGAGCGAGCGAACCATGAATGCAGGAGCCTGCGCGAGCGGCGGCTCCGGCCCGCAGGGACGGAGGCGTCGTGAGCTGGATTGAGACGCTGCGTACCGGGTTGGACACGCTGCGCACGCACCGGCTGCGTACCGGCCTGACCATGCTCGGCATCCTCATCGGCATCGCCGCGGTCATCCTCACCGTCGGGCTCGGCGAGGGGGCGCAGAAGCAGGTCAGCGCGGGCATCAACGCGCTGGGTACCAACCTGCTGGTGGTCACGCCGGGCAGCAGCACCGGTACCGGCGGCATCCGCGGCGGCGCCGGCTCGGCGTCCACGCTGACCGCCACCGACGCCACCGCGCTGTCCTCGAAGGTGGTGGCGCCGGACATCGCGGCCGTGGCACCCACGGTGCAGCAGTCGCAGACCCTGGCCACGACGGGGTCCAACTGGACCACCTCGGTGGTCGGTACCACCCCGGCGTGGCTGCAGGTACGGGCGCGGCAGCTGGAGGAGGGGCGGTTCCTCAACGACGCCGACTCGAGCGCCGACGCCACCGTCACGGTGCTGGGCGCCACCACGGCGCAGGAGCTGTTCAGCGGTGACCCGGTCGGGCAGACCGTGACCGTGAACGGGCTGCCGCTGACCGTGGTCGGCGTACTCCAGTCCACCGGCAGCGCCGGCGGCGCCAACCAGGACGACGAGGCGCTGGTACCGCTGAGCACGGCACAGCAGCGGCTGTTCGGCGGCAGCAGCCGCCAGGCGGTACAGGCCATCTACATCGAGGCCACCTCGCAGGACACGCTGTCCGCGGCGTACCAGGAGGCGAACGCGGAGCTGCTCAGCCTGCACCGCGCCACCACCACGACCAGCGCCGACTTCACCATCGCCAGCCAGGAGGCGCTGCTCACCACGGCCACGTCGGTCTCCCGCACGCTGACCGTGCTGCTGGCCGGCATCGCCGGCATCTCGCTCATCGTCGGCGGTATCGGCGTCATGAACATCATGCTGGTCTCGGTCACCGAACGGGTCCGGGAGATCGGGCTGCGCAAGGCGCTCGGCGCGCCCCCGCGCATCATCCGGCGGCAGTTCCTGGTGGAGTCCTCGATGCTCGGACTGGTCGGCGGTATCGCCGGCGCGGTACTCGGGCTGCTGGGCGCCTGGCTGCTGCCCGCCGCGATCGGCCAGCCCATCACCGCGTCGCCCACCGCGGCCGTGGTCAGCATCACCGTCGCGGTACTCGTCGGGGTCGTCTCCGGCGTGTACCCGGCCACCCGGGCCGCGCGGCTCGCTCCCATCGACGCCCTGCGCAGCGAATAGCCAATACACGAAGGGATATATCGCCATGAGGATCAGAAGCACCATGGTCGCGGGTCCGGGCATCGCGCTGCTCGCGCTGGGCCTGGCCGCGTGCGGCTCCTCCAGCCCGTCGGTCAACGTCGCCGCGCCCGCACCGGCGCCGAGCGCGTCCGCGGGACCGCCCGGGACGATCGGGCAGATCGCGCAGCTCTCCGCGGGCAGCATGGAGGTGCAGAACGCCAACACCGGGCAGGTGACCGTGACGTTCACCGCGAGCACCCGGTTCAGCGAGCAGCAGAAGGCGGCGCTGTCCAGCATCAAGACCGGTGACTGCCTGACCGCGAACGGTACCCCGGCCGCCGGCGGCAACGGGCTGACCGCGCGTACCGTCGTGCTCAGCTCTCCGGTGAACGGCTCGTGCACCGGCAACCGGGGCGGTGGCTTCGGCTTCCCCGGCGCCGGCGGTGGTGGCGGCGGGCGCCGCAACGGCGCCACGCCCCGGCCCTCGGCCGGCATGCGCAACGGCGGTGGCGGCGGCAACAACGCCAACCTCAACGGCCAGGTGACCGCGATCGCCGGCAGCACGGTCACCGTCTCCGGCATCCTGCGCACCGGCGGCGGGGCGCGGCCGAGCGGGGCACCGTCGGCGCACCCGCTGGCGCTGACCGTCGACAGCACCACCCAGTTCACCCGCGAAGCCTCGGTCACCTCCAGCGCGCTGAAGGTCGGCGAGTGCGTGGTCGCGGCCGGCACCAGCAACGACATCGGCGACATCCAGGCCACGTCGATCGGCATCTTCCCGGCCGGCGCCAACGGCTGCTCCTTCGGCCGCGGTCCAGGCGCGGCCCGCTCCGGAGGTACCAATGGCTAGTGCGAACCGGGCGCGGCGGCGGCGCAACCGCCGCCGCCGCACCACCAAGGCGATGGCGACCAGTGCCGGTGCCGTCGTGGTGCTGGCGGTGGGCGCCACCACGGCGCACGCCGCCATGTCCAGCCCGCCGGCGTACCGGCTGGCCACGGCGACCACCGGTACCGCGAGCGCGGTGCTGAACGGGGTGGGTACGCTGCAGCCGGTACGGCAGTCCACGGTCAGCTTCCCGATCAGCGGGCAGGTGTCCACTGTGGACGTCCACATCGGACAGGGCGTGAGCGCCGGTCAGCAGCTGGCCACGCTGTCCACCACCTCGCTCGCGGCGCAGGTGGCGGCGGCGCAGGCCAGTGCCGCCAGCGCCCAGGCACGGCTGTCCGCGGACGAGGCGAGCCAGACGAGTACCACCACCACGGCCTCGCCCGCGGCCTCCGCCGCGGCCAGCAAGAGCACGGCGAGCGCCAAGTCGAGCAGCGCCATCACCAAGCTGCAGCAGAAGCTGGTGGGCGACCAGCACGCCACGGATGCCGCGCTGGCCCAGGCGAAGGTGGCGCTGGCCGAGGCGGCGCAGGTCTGCGGTACCCCGGGCTCGCCCGGCTCGCCGCCGAGCACGGCGCCCTCGACCGCGCCGAGCAGCCCG
>DATEJJ010000451.1:0-3917 GCA_035278125.1 Rugosimonospora sp. | reverse complement strand
ACCGGCGCGCTGACCTCCGAGCTGGTCGGGCGGCTGGGGGCGGACGCCGTATCGGCGGTCGACCCGTCGGACGCCTTTGTCGCGGCGACCCGCGCACGCTTCCCGGGAGTCGACGTCCGGCACGCCCCGGCGGAGCGGCTGCCGTTCGCCGATGGCATTTTCGATTTCACGCTGGCGCAGCTGGTCGTGCATTTCATGACGGACGCGGTGGCGGGTCTGCGGGACATGGCGCGGGTCACGCGGTCCGGCGGTGTGGTGGCGGCCTGCGTGTGGGATCACGTCGGCGGCCGGAGTCCGCTGACCGTGTTCTGGCGGGCTGTCCTGGACCTCGACCCGCAGGCGCAGGACGAGTCGCACATGGCCGGTGTCCGGGAAGGCCACCTCGCCGAGTTGTTCGCCGCCGCCGGGCTGCACGACATCGAGTCGACCGCGCTGACGGTCCAGACCCGCTTCGGTGACTTCGAGGAATGGTGGGAGCCGTACACGCTCGGCGTCGGCCCGGCCGGTGACTACATCCAGGGGCTCGACGCGCGGCGGCGCGCCGAGTTGCGCGACCGGTGCGCGTCGCTGCTTCCGCCGCGGTGGCCGGTGGACGTCACCGCCTCGGCATGGGCCGCGATCGGCCGCTGAGTAGCGTGGGCCCATGGGCTTCTGGGAGGACGTCGAACGCCACCTGGTCCGGTACTCAGCCGCCGGGCGGTTCACACCCGAGGTGATCGTGCGCGCCGAGGGTAGTTATGTGTTCACCGAGTCGGGGCGGCGGATCCTCGACTTCACCTCGGGTCAGATGAGCGCCATTCTCGGGCACTCCCATCCGGACATCGTGGCCACCATCCAGCGCCAGGCGGCCACGCTCGACCACCTGTTCAGCGGCATGCTGAGCCGTCCCGTGGTGGATCTGGCGCGGCGGCTGGCCGGATCGTTGCCCGAGCCGCTGACCAAGGTGCTGCTGCTCACCACCGGCGCCGAGTCGAACGAGGCCGCGATCCGGATGGCGAAGCTGGTCACCGGCAAGCACGAGGTCGTCTCCTTCGCCCGGTCATGGCACGGCATGACCCAGGCCGCGGCTGCCGCGACGTACAGCTCCGGGCGCAAGGGGTACGGGCCCACCTCGCCGGGGAACTTCGCGATCCCGGTACCGTTCGCGCGCCGCATCCGCGCAGCGGGGGACGGCGGCGAGTTGGACTGGCGGCGGCAGCTCGATCTCGCGTTCGACCTGATCGACGCCCAGTCGGTGGGCAGCCTGGCCGCGTGCATCGTCGAGCCGATCCTCAGCTCCGGTGGCGTGATCGATCTCCCGGTGGGCTACCTGGACGCGCTGTCGGCCAGGTGCCGCGAGCGGGAGATGCTGCTCATCCTCGACGAGGCGCAGACCGGCCTCTGCCGTACCGGCACCTGGTACGCGTTCGAGCGCGACGGCGTCGTACCCGACATCCTGACCCTGTCCAAGACGCTGGGCGCCGGCCTGCCACTGGCGGCCGTGGTGACCTCGGCGGAGATCGAGCAGCGGGCGCACGAACTCGGGTACCTGTTCTTCACCACGCACGTCTCCGATCCGCTGGTCGCCGCCGTGGGCAACACCGTCCTCGACGTTCTGGAGCGCGACAAGCTCGACCTGCGGGCCGCCGAGTCCGGTGCCTTCCTGCGCGGCGGCCTGCTCGACCTGGCGGACAGGTACGAGGTCGTCACGGACGTACGCGGCCGGGGCCTGCTGGCCGGGCTGGAGGTGGCCTCCGACGCGGCGGGGGCCGAGGTGACGCGACGCTGCCTCGAACTCGGGCTGCACATGAACGTCGTGCAGCTGCCGGGCATGGGCGGAGTATTCCGTATCGCGCCACCGCTGACCGCCACCCGGGACGAACTCACCGAGGGGCTGGACATCCTGCGTCGCGCCCTGGATACCGTGTGAATTGTCGCCACCTGGCGGACCGCATCCCCCCTGACGGGCGCCTCGATGCCCGACGCCTCGCGGGTGGAGACTGCCCAGGGAATCGACAAACATGGACGCGTACCTCTCCCGATTAGGAGGTGCGCGACATGCGGAGAACACTCCCCGCCGCGCCGGCGATCATCGTGACATGTGTCCTGATAGGACTCTGGGTGCTCCGGGTACCGCTCGCGCGTGCGGCCGATACACCGTTCTATGTCGATCCGGACACCGCGGCCGCCGCCTGGGTCACGGCGAACCCGGACGATCCCCGGTCGGGCGTCGTCCGGGACCGGATCGCCGACGTGCCACAGGCCCGCTGGTTCACCCAGGCCAATCCCGACGCGGTGAAGGCGCAGGTGGAAAGCTACGTGGACGGCGCGACGCAGGCGGGCAAGACGCCGATCATGGTCGTCTACAACATCCCGAACCGCGACTGCAACGGTGCCAGCGCCGGAGGTGCCCCGGATGCCGACGCGTACCACCGGTGGATCGACCAGGTGGCACTGGGATTGACCGGCCGGTCAGCCGTCGCCATTGTCGAACCCGATGCGCTGGCCCAGGCCGGCGGCTGTGCCAGCAGCCGGGAGGGCAGCGCCGAGGCGGCGGTCGCCTACGCCGGAAGGCAGCTCAAGGGCGCCTCGCCGAACGTCAAGGTGTACCTCGACGCCGGGCACTCGCACTGGATACCACCGGCGGAGATGGCCGCCCGCCTCACCCGCGCCGGCGTGGCGCAGAACGCCGACGGTATCGCCACCAACGTCTCCAACTACTACCCCACGGCGGACGAGGTCGCCTACGCCCGAGAGGTCCTCGCCGCGCTCGGCGCGCCGAACCTCCACGCGGTCATCGATACGAGCCGCAACGGCAACGGCGCGGTCGACGGCCAGTGGTGCGATCCGCCGGGCCGGGCCGTCGGCGCGCCCAGCACCACGGCGACCGGCGATCCGCAGATCGACGCCTACCTGTGGGTCAAGGCGCCGGGCGAGGCCGACGGCTGCATCGCCGGCGCCGGACAGTTTGTCCCGCAACGCGCCTACGACCTGGCCACCGCGAACTGACAACGGCTTCCGCGCCTGTCGGCCCGCAGGCCAACTCGATCCGGCTCCAACTGGTCCGCCACCGGCCCTGCCAGCCAACCCCTTCGGCAGCGACCCGGGCTGATCCACGGCGCGCCCCTGCGGCCCTATGCTGAATCCGCGGGCACGGCTCCACCGGGACAGCGGCCCGCACCCGGAGGCCCGCCGCGGCAACTGTCCGTAGCATCCGGCCCAACCGTTCGAAGGGGTGCGATGGGGTGGCAGACTGATCGACCTTCACCGCCACAGGCTCCGCTTCCGGTACGGGCCGCGCTGGTCGGTGCCGCGCTCGCGTTCTCCACGGGAGCCGGCCTGCTCGCCTACTTCCTGTCCGGCCTGGCACTGCCGCTGGGCATCGCGGCCGCGCTGCTGGCCACGGGTACGGCCGCGGTGCTGGTGTGGCGCCGGCTGTCGGCGCGGCAGCGGGCCACGGTACGGGCGCGGGCCTGGGTCGGGATCCGGGCGGGCGCGGTGGCGACGCTCGCGTACGACCTGACCCGCGTGACGGTGACGTACCTGTTCGGTCTGCGGGTCAACCCGTTCGCCGCGCTGCCGGTGTTCGGGCAGCTGCTGATCGCGCAGCCTTCGGCCAGCCCGGCGGCGAAACTGGTCGGCCTGCTGTACCACCTGGCCAACGGGATCGGGTTCGGCACGGCGTACGCGCTGCTTGCCGCGGGCTGGGGCGTACCGGCCGGAGTCGCGTTCGCGCTGCTGCTGGAGGCGGCGATGCTGGCGTTCTACCCGGGTTGGTTGGACATCCGCGCGATCGGCGAGTTCTTCAGCATGTCGCTGGCCGGTCACCTCGCGTACGGTGCGACCCTCGGCTGGCTCAGCCGCCGGCTGGTGCACGGCCGGCCCTTATGGTGGCGGCCGTGACCGCCCCGCCGCCCGAGCCCACCGCGGCCGGCGCG
>DATEJJ010000450.1:0-9467 GCA_035278125.1 Rugosimonospora sp. | reverse complement strand
TCGTCGACGAGCAGGCGCCGGGCCTGCTGGTACGCGGCCAGCGCCTGCGCGCGTTGACCGGCGCCGGACAGCGCCCGGACCAGCGCGGCGTGCAGGTTCTCCCGCAGCGCGTACCGGACGGTCAGCTCCCGCAGCTCCGGCAGCAGCTGCTCGTGGTGACCGAGCTGGATCTCGGCCTCGGCCCGCCCCTCCAGCGCCTGCAGGAGCAGCTCCTCCAGCCGCGGTACCCACGCCGCCCGCAGCAGCTGCGACGGCACGTCGACCAGCGGCGGGGCCCGCCACAACGCCAGCGCCTGCCCGGCGGTCGCCGACGCCTCGGCCCACTCGCCCTGACCCAGCGCCGCCCGGGTACGCCGGCACAGCGCCTCGAACCGGGACACGTCCAGCTCGTCCGCGCCGACCTCGAACAGGTACCCGGGGCTGCGGGTCACCAGCCGCGCGGCGGCCACCGGGCCGAGCGCGTGGCGCAGCCGCAACACGTAGCTGCGTAGCGTGGCCGCGTAACCGGGCGGGGGCGCCTGGCCCCACACCGCCTCGGCGAGGCTGTCCCCCGGTACCGGCTGGTTGGCCTGCAGGAGCAGGGCCGCCAGCAGCATGCGCTGGCGTGGTGCGGCCACCCGCACCTCGGCACCGGCGTCGGTGACCACCGCCAGCGGCCCCAGCAGTCCGAACCGCACGGGCGTCACGCTACCGAAACGCCACACAGACGCCACGCCAGGGGGCGACAGTTATCGCGGTCAACGGAGAGGAGTAGTAGTAATGTCACGATTCAAGCGACTGGCCGTCATCGCCGCGTCCGCGCTCATGTCGGTGGGCGCGCTGTTCGCGTTCAGTACGGGGCCGGCCTCGGCGGCTCCGGCCGCACCCTCCTGCGCCGCGGATGTCGTCATCGGCGTCAGCGGCCGGTACGTGTTCATGTGGGACGGCGCGACCTGGTTCCACGACGGGCCTGGCGGCACGGTCACCGGCCAGGTGCAGCAGCAGCGGCAGGTCAGCGCGACGATCTCGTACGGCGCCGACATCTCGGTGAACGATCTGGTGTCCTCGGTGAAGGTCTCCATCAGCGGGTCGGCGACCCGGTCCGTGACGACGACGATCGGGCACACCTACACCCACGGCATCCCGGCCAGCAAGTTCGGGAACCTCAAGTACGGCGCGTGGGGATACGCGGTGAGCTGGGTGAAGGAGTACCGGCACTCGAACTGCACGATAACGGTGCTCGGCCAGGGTACGGGTACGGTGCCGACGGTGGCGGTGGGCTGGTACTACTACACCACCAACAGCTGAGCGTACGCGGTGCCGGCTGACCCACCGTCGCGATAGGACGGTGGGTCAGTGGCCCATGCCGAGCCGCCGGTGGCCGGCCGGTCCGCGCGGGCGCCACCGCCACACCAGCACCAGCAGGGCGAGCAGCAGCGCGCCGCCGCCGAGCAGGTACAGCGGCCACTGCTGGTCGCTCGCCGGGCTGGCGGTCAGGTCGCGCGGGCCGGACACCGTGGCGGCCACGTCGGCACCGGGTTGGACCGGCCGGTCGTTGAGCAGGGTCACCTCGGTGATCCGGAAGGTGCCGTCGTCGGCGGCGAAGCTGCCCGTGCACGAGTACCGGATGCCGTGGAAGCGGTCGTCGACCGGGGTGCACCGGGAGACGGTGACCTGGCCGGGCTGCCGCCCGTGTCCACTCAGGACCCCGGCCACACCGATCGTCACCAGGGTCGCCACGGCGGCGAGCAGGGTCACGGCGGCCGCCGCGCGCCACCGGCGGGTCCGGGCGGCACGGCTGCGCGGGGTGGTCACCCTGCCACCGTACCGGCATCTACCGGCGTCATTGCGTGTAACGGGACAGTCACGAAATGGCCGCCCCCCTTTTCCGGGAATCCTCTGGCCCTTTTCCTTTAGGGACTGACTGGGGAGGGTACATGCGTACATCGATGAGGCTCGCGGGCCTCGTTGCGGTGGGTACGGCGGCGCTGCTGGTGGTCACCGGCTGTGGTGGCGGGGGTTCGGCCGCCACCAACGGGCAGGCGAGTTCGAGTCTCGCCCAGTGCGCCAGCAAGCCGAACACCTGCAACAGCGGGGCGACCAAGGCGGGCGGGTCGGTCACGTTCACGATCGAGAAGACGATCACTGGCTGGAACGTCCTGGACGCGGACAGCAACACGTTCGAGTTCCGCGAGGTGCTGGACGGGGTGCTGCCGCAGGGGGCGTACCTGCAGACGCCGGATCTCAAGTACACGCTGAACACCGACATGCTGCTCTCGGCCGAGCCGACCTCGACCAGCCCGTTCACCGTCGTGTACAAGATCAGGCCGGAGGCGACCTGGAGCGACGGCGTCCCCATCAGCGCCGACGACTTCCACTGGCTGTGGCAGACGCAGGACGGCAAGGACTGCGCGGCCTGCGCCGCCGCGACCACGTCCGGGTACGACCAGATCGCGTCGGTGACCGGCGCGGACGGCGGCAAGACGGTCACCGTGGTGTTCAAGACGCCGTACAGCGACTGGAAGGGGCTGTTCGGGCCGCTGTACCCGGCGCACCTCGCCAACGCGCAGGGCAGCCTGGCCGCGGGCTGGAAGTACTTCAACGCCACGCAGCCGGCGTACTCGGGCGGGCCGTACCAGATCAGCGGGTACGACAAGGACGTGTCGGTGACGCTGACCCCGAACCCGAAGTGGTACGGCAAGGTCAAGCCGTCGCTGGGCAAGGTGGTGTTCCGGATCATCACGGACCAGACGCAGGAGGTACCGGCCCTGCAGAACAACGAGGTCCAGGTGATCTACCCGCAGCCCAACGCGGACATCGTCAACCAGGTCAAGCAGATCAACGGGGTGCAGGGCTACCTGGGCAAGGGCCTGGTGTGGGAGCACATCGACCTGAACCTGAAGAACCCGCAGCTGGCCGACACCAAGCTGCGCCAGGCGGTCTTCACGGCGATCAGCCGCAAGGACATCATCACCAAGACCATCGGCCAGTTCGTCCCCGGTGCGCAGCCGCTGAACAGCCACAACTTCGTGCCGGGCATGGACGGGTACCAGGACGTGATCTCGTCGACCGGGCAGGGCAACGGGGACCTCGCGAAGGCGAAGCAGATCCTGACCGGCGCCGGGTACACCGGGGTGGGCAGCGCGCTGAAGACGCCGGGGGGCAAGGACGTCACCCTGCGGATGGCGTACACGCAGGGCAACGTGCTGCGGCAGCAGACCTGCGAGCTGGTGCAGAACGAGCTGGCCGCGCTGGGCATCAAGGTGGTGGTGACGCCGATCGTCTCGCTGGGCAAGACCCTGGCGGGCGGCGCGTACGACATGATCATATTTGCCTGGGTCTCCAACCCGTCGATCTTCTCGGCCGCGCACCAGTTCTGGTTCAGCACGAGCGACAGCAACTACGGGCACTGGGTCAACGCGCAGAGCGACCGGCTGCTGCAGGACGCGGGGAGCCAGACCGACACGGCCAAGGCGATCGCGGACCTCCAGCAGCAGGACCAGATCATGTCGAACGACGCGTACGTGCTGCCGCTGTACCAGAAGCCGACCTACCTGGCGACGTACGCGAACATCGTCAACATCCGCGACAACGCGACGAGCGTCGGCCCGCCCTACAACGACCAGGAGTGGGGGATGCGCTCGGCGACCTGACCGCCCGATGCTCGCGTACGCCATCCGGCGGGTGCTGATCTCCATCCCGGTCCTGATCGGGTCGTCGATGCTGGTCTTCCTCATGGGCAAGCTGTCCGGCGACCCGCTGGAACCGCTGCGGCTGACCAACCCGCCGGTACCGCCGGAGACGATCCGGTTGGAAGAGCACCGGCTGGGCCTGGACGTGTCGTGGCCCCAGCAGTACTGGAACTGGATCCGAGGTCTGGTCCTGCACGGCTACTGGGGCCCGTCCGTCCACGCCACCGACGACATCGGCGCGGAGCTGGGCAGCGCGCTGTGGGTGACGCTGCGGCTGGTCGTCGCCTCGGTGCTCATCGCGCTGACCCTCGCCGTCATCACCGGCGTGGTCAGCGCGATGCGCCAGTACAGCGCGCTGGACTACACCGCGACCTTCTTCGGCTTCCTGTTCCTGTCCATGCCGGTGTTCTGGTTCGGCATCCTGCTCAAGTCGGCGGGCATCTGGTACAACGAGAACGTCCACGCCGACACCTTCTACACCATCGGCGACAGGTCCGTGTTCCTCACCGACAACTCGTTCTGGAGCCAGGTCCGCGACGTGGCCGGGCACATGATCCTGCCCACGGTCGTGCTCGGGTTGGCCGTGTACGCCGCGTGGAGCCGGTTCACCCGCGCCTCCATGCTGGAGGTGCTCAACAGCGACCACGTCCGGCTGGCCCGGGCCAAGGGGCTGCGGGCGCGGCGGGTGCTGATCCGGCACGCGCTGCGCAACGCGCTGATCCCGCTGACCACGATCAGCGCGCTGGACATCGCCGCGCTGCTCGGCGGCGCGATCATCACCGAGACGGTGTTCCAGTGGCACGGGATGGGTGCGCTGTTCCTGCAGTCGCTGCGCGATGTCGATGTGTACCTGATGATGGGCTGGCTGCTGGTCAGCGCGGCCATCGTGATCCTGTTCAACCTCGTCGCCGACCTGCTCTACGGCGTGCTGGACCCGAGGATCCGCCATGCTTGACGCCAGACGCGCCGGCCGCGCCGGTCGCAGCCGGGGTGTCGCACCGGTCGAGCGCGAGTTCACCGTGCGGGAGCGCAGCCAGCTGCGGCAGGCGCTGCGGCGCTTCCTGCGCCACCGGCTCGCGGTGGCCAGCCTCACCGTGTTCGTCCTGCTGGTGCTGTTCGCGTTCGTCACGCCGCTGTTCTGGAAGTACAACTACACGACGATCACCCCGGACAACTCGCAGCCGCCCTCGCTGCGGCACCCGTTCGGCACCGACAACCTGGGCCACGACATGTTCGCCCAGGTGCTGCGCGGGCTGCAGCAGTCGATCAAGGTCGCGCTGTCCATCGCGCTGATCGCCACCGTGGTCGGTACGCTCTGGGGGGTCGCCTCCGGGTACTTCGGGCGCGGGGTGGATACCGCGCTGATGCGGCTGGCCGACCTGGTGCTCACGGTACCGGCGCTGGCGCTGGCCGCGGCGCTGGCGAACAACTTCGGCGGCCAGTGGTGGACGATCGCGCTGATCCTCGGATCGCTCGCGGCGCCGTACGTGGCCCGCGTGGTACGCGGCGTGGTGCTGTCCCTGCGGGAGCAGGAGTTCGTGGAGGCGGCCCGGGCGCTGGGTGCCTCGCATACCCGGATCATGCTGCGGCACCTGGTACCCAACGCGCTGGCCGTGGTGATCGTCAACGCGACGCTGCTGGTCGCGCTGGGCATCCTGAGCGAGACCGCACTGTCCTTTGTGGGCTTCGGGGTACGCGCCCCGGACACCTCGCTGGGCCTGCTGATCACCATCGCGCAGGGCGCGGTGGACACCCGGCCGTGGCTGTTCTACTTCCCGGGGCTGTTCATCATCCTGGTCGCGTTGACGGTCAACTTCGTCGGCGACGGCCTGCGCGACGCCCTCGACCCGCGGCAGACAAGGCAGCGCCGATGATGGATGTGTTGCTCGACGTCCGGGACCTGACCGTGTCCTTCCCGACCGACGACGGCCTGGTCCGGGCCGTGCGCGGGGTCAGCTACCAGCTACGTGCCGGCGAGGCGCTGGGCATCGTGGGCGAGTCGGGCTCGGGCAAGTCGGTCAGCTCGATGGCGGTGCTGGGGTTGCTGCCCCGGGCGGCCCGGATCAGCGGCTCGGTCCAGTTCCGCGGCGAGGAGCTGCTCGGCCGCACCGACGGCCAGCTGTCCCGGATCCGGGGCCGGAAGATCGCCATGATCTTCCAGGATCCGCTGACCTCGCTCAACCCGGTGTACCCGGTGGGGTACCAGATCGCCGAGGCGGTACACGCGCACCATGATGTGTCCAAAGGGGAGGCTCGCAACCGGGCGGTCGAGCTGCTGCGGGTGGTGGGCATGCCGTTCCCGGAGCAGCGGATCGAGAACTACCCGCACGAGATGTCCGGCGGCATGCGGCAGCGGGTGGTGATCGCGATCGCGATGGCGAACGAGCCCGACGTGATCATCGCGGACGAGCCGACCACGGCCCTGGACGTGACGGTACAGGCGCAGGTGCTGGAGGCGCTGGAGGCGGCGCGGGCGGCCACCGGCGCGGCGCTCGTCCTGATCACCCACGACCTCGGCGTGATCGCCGGGCACGCGGAGCGGATCTGCGTGATGTACGCGGGGCGCCTGGTGGAGACCGGTTCGGTCGAGGACGTCTTCTACCGGCCCCGGATGCCGTACTCGCTCGGCCTGCTGGGCAGCCTGCCCCGGCTGGACAGCCCGCGCGGGCAGCGGCTGAGCCCGATCGCGGGTGCCCCGCCGTCGCTGGTGAACCTGCCGCCCGGCTGCCCGTTCACCCCGCGCTGCCCGCTGGCGCAGGACCGGTGCGAGCAGGCCGAGCCCGACCTGCGCGGTACCGACTCCGCCGCCCACCTGGCCGCCTGCCACTTCCCCGAGAAGCTGGTCGGCACCGACGCCCGGGCCCTGTTCGGCACCTCGGCCGCCTCATGACCGAGCGCTCGCGCGAGGGCACAGCTGGCAATGCCGGCATGACGGCCGAGCCGTTGGTGTCGGTGCGGGAGCTGGTGAAGCACTTTCCGGTGCGGTCCCGGGGCGTGGTGCGCCGGACGGTCGGGGAGGTGCACGCGGTCTGCGGCGTCTCCTTCGACCTGCTCCCGCACGAGACCCTCGGCCTGGTCGGCGAGTCGGGCTGCGGGAAGACCACCACGGCCCGGCTGCTGCTGCGCCTCGTCGACGCCACCTCGGGCTCGGTGCGCCACGCCGGCCGGGACCTGACCACGCTGTCGTCGCGCGAGATGCGCCCGCTGCGCCGGGACCTGCAGATCGTGTTCCAGGACCCGTTCGCGTCGCTGGACCCGCGGATGACGGTCAACGAGATCGTGGCCGAGCCGCTGCGGATCCACCGCCGGTACGGTTCGCGCAGTGAGGGTCAGGCCCAGGTGCGGGCCCTGCTGAAACAGGTCGGCCTGAACCCGGAGCACGGCAACAGGTACGCGCACGAGTTCTCCGGCGGGCAGCGGCAGCGGGTCGGCATCGCGCGGGCGCTCGCGTTGCAGCCCAAGGTGCTGGTACTCGACGAGCCGGTCTCCGCGCTGGATGTGTCCATCCAGGCCGGTGTGATCAACCTGCTGGAGGACCTGCAGGACCAGCTCGGCCTGTCCTACCTGTTCATCTCGCACGCACTGTCGGTGGTGCGCCACATCGCGGACCGGGTCGCGGTGATGTACCTGGGCCGGCTGGTGGAGACCGCACCCGTGGCGGAGCTGTTCACCAAGGCGGCGCACCCGTACACGCAGGCGCTGATCTCGGCGATCCCGCTGCCCGACCCGGTGAAGGAGCGCGCCCGCAAGCGCATCCTGCTCACCGGTGACCTGCCCAGCCCGGTACGACCGCCGTCCGGCTGCCGGTTCCGTACCCGCTGCCCGACCTTCGCGCAGCTCGCCCCCGCGGACCAGCGCACCTGCACGGAGGAGGTACCGGCCCTGGTCGACCGGGGCCAGGGGCACGCGGCCGCCTGCCACTTCGCCCAGGCGCGGCAGCTGGTCTGACTGGCGTCAGGCCAGGCAGGTGACGGGTACCTCGTGCACCGCGTTGTTGGCGAAGCCGCCGCGGTTCCACGCCTGCCCGACCGGCTGGGTCTCACCGTCCACTGTGGTGGCTCGCGCGCAGAGCACGTGCGGGCCGGGTGTCGCCGTCCACGGGAAGGTCCAGCGCCGCCACGCCCAGCGGTGCCCGTCGGGCGCGGCCAGCTCCGCCGCCGCCCAGGTGTCGCCGCCGTCCACGCTCACCTCGACCCGGGACACCTCGGCCCGGCCCGACCACGCGCGCCCCGCCAGCACCACCGGTCCCGGGCGCACGATCCGGGCGCGGGACATGAAGTCGGGGAAGCCGGGCGGGATCAGCAGGGCCCGGGGCGCGATCCGGGTGACCGGGTCACCGGAGTCCCCGGCCCGCTGGCGGAACCGGTACGCGATGGCTTGCTGGAAGCCAGCGAAGGGCGTACCCACCAGTTCGACGCGGCGCAGCCACTTCACGTGCGCCATGCCGTACCAGCCGGGGGCCACCAGGCGTACCGGGTAGCCGTGCTGCGGTGCCAGCGGCGCGCCGTTCATCGCGTACGCCAGCAGCACGTCCGGCTCGTCCGCCTCGGCCACGGTGAGGCTGCGCTGGTAGTCCTGCTCCACGCCGCGCTCGACCCCGTGGTCGGCTCCGGTGAACACCACGTCCACGGCGGCCGGATCCACCCCGGCGGCGGCCAGCACGTCCCGCAGCGGTACTCCGGTCCACTCCGCGGTGCCCACCGCCTCCACCAGCCACGGCTGGCTGACCGGCCGGGGATCGAGGCGGGCCCGCCCGTTGCCGGCGCACTCCATGGTCACCCGGACCGTGCGGGCCGGCAGCGCGGTCAGCGCCGGCAGGTCCAGCACCAGCGGGCGGGCCACCAGCCCGGCCACGGCCAGCCGCCAGTCCGCCGCGTCCAGGTACGGGATGTCGTAGTGCACCAGCAGGTAGTGCAGCCCGGGCGGGGTCAGGTCGTAGCGCATCGCCTCCAGCGGCATGCCGTGGTTGCGGGCCGCGAGGGCGAGTTCCTGCGCGCTGATCTGTTCGCCCGGCTCGGCCAGCCGGCCCGGGGGACTCAGCTCGTCCAGATCCACAGGCTCAGGGTACCCGCGCGGGCCGGGTGTCTTCGCCCTGCGCGGCGGCGAGGTGCTTGGCCGTGTCGATGTGGTGGCGCAGCGCGCTCACCTTGCCGTCTGCGTCGAATGTCCACATGTGAACCTCTTCGTCGCGGTACCGGCCGCCCCCGGGCATCGCGGCGTCGATGACCACCACGGCGGCCACCCGGTCGGCGCTGGCCAGCAGGTCGAGGACGGCGAACTCGTGGACCGTGTACCCGCCCAGCAGGGCGAAGAACTCGCCCACCCCGGCCCGCCCGCGGCGCGGGATGACGTGCCCGACCACGGTGCGCTGGGCGAAGTTGTCGGCCCAGTCCGCGTCCCAGCTGACGTCCTCGGCGAGCCGGTCGAGGATGGCCGCCACGTCGCCGCGGCCGAACGCCTCGTAGATCCCGGCGACGGTGGCGAGGTGGGCTTCGGTGGTGCTCGTGTTCATAGTCATGCCAGGGATCCTGCGGGGCGGCCGCCGGCCGCCGCATCGGTCGATCAACCTATGCCGGCAGCAGCCCGTGCTCGGCGGCGAAGACCGCGGCCCCGGCCCGGGTCCGCCGCCCGGTCTTGTCGTAGATGTGGGCCAGGTGGTGCCCGGCGGTCCGCTCCGAGATCCCGAGTTCGGCGGCGATGTCCCGGTTGCTGAGACCGCGCGCGGCCAGCCGCAGCACCGCCACCTCCCGGTCGGTCAGGTCGCACGGCCACGCGGCGCGCGGGCGGGGCAGGCCG
>DATEJJ010000449.1:0-5042 GCA_035278125.1 Rugosimonospora sp. | reverse complement strand
GCGAGTACCCCGGCCAGCGCGAGCAGCGCCAGCGGCCCGAGTACCCCGGCCAGCGTGGTCGGCGTACCGGGGCGGCCGGAGGCGAACAGCACGGCGACCGCGTACCCGGGTACCGCCCAGATGGCGGCCCGGCCGAGGACGCGCGGCAACCGGGCCCACGCGGGTACCGGCGCCGCCACGCGGCGGGTCTCCCACACCGGGTACAGCTGCACCGGCGACGGGCGCGCGTGCCCGTTGAGCCGGCCCGGTACGGCCACCGGCCGCGACGTACGCGCGCCCCCCGACGCCTGTGCTGCCATGCCTTAGATCGTGTCAGGTGCTCCCACCCGAAGCGGGCGAATCAGCGGATCCTTCACGCTTGTTCGCGCTGGTGCTCCTCCCGGTGCTCCCCGCCCAGCAGCTCGCTCGCGGTGACCCCGGGCGGGCTGGGCAGGCCGCGCAGCGCCTCGGTCTCGGTCTCGGCGGCCGCCGCCCGGGCCTCGGCCAGCGCCTGGTCGAGCACCTCCTTGGCCACCACCGGCTCCTCGGCTACCGCGGCTGGCTTGACCGAGCTGGGCAGGATCTCGCCGAGGGCGCCACCGAGGCCCTCCAGCGCCCGGGTCAGCTCCGCCGGAATGATCCACAGCTTGTTCGCCTGGCCGGCGGCGATCTGCGGCAGCGACTGCAGGTACTGGTACGCCAGCACCTTCGGGTCCGGGTCGGCCGCGTGTACCGCGTTGAAGACCGTCTGGATCGCCTTTGCCTGGCCCTCGGCCTGCAGGATGCGGGCCTCCCGCTCGCCCTGCGCGCGCAGCACCGCGGCCTGCCGCTCGCCGTCGGCGGTGAGGATCTGCGACTGCTTGATGCCCTCGGCGTTGAGGATCGCGGCACGCCGGTCCCGCTCGGCCCGCATCTGCTTCTCCATCGAGTCGCGGATCGACGGCGGCGGTTCGATCGCCTTGATCTCCACCCGGGTCACCTTGATGCCCCACCGGCCGGTGGTCTCGTCCAGTACCCCGGACAGGTGCCGGTTGATCTCGTCCCGGCTGGTCAGCGCCTTCTCCAGGTCCATCGAGCCGATCACGTTACGCAGCGTGGTGACGGTCAGCTGCTCGATCGCCTGCAGGAAGTTCGCGATCTCGTAGGTGGCGCGCACCGGGTCGACCACCCGGAAGTACAGCACGGTGTCGATCGACACGACCAGATTGTCCGAGGTGATCACGGGCTGCGGCGGGAACGAGACCACCTGCTCTCGCATGTCCACTTTGGAGCGTACCGAGTCCAGCATCGGTACCAGCAGGTTGAAGCCGGGCTCCAGGGTCCGGCGGTACCGCCCGAGCCGCTCGACCACGTCCATCCGCTGCTGCGGCACGATGCGCACCGACTTGTACAGCGTGACCACGACCCACAGCACGATGAACGAGGCGATGATGACCAGGATTATCGCGACGGCAGACACCGCTACTCCCTCCATACCAGGGCGGTCGCGCCCTTGATCTCGATGACCCGGACCCGCTCCCCCGGCTCGAACGTCTCGGTCGAGTCGTACGGGCGGGCGGTCCAGAGCTCACCCTCAATTTTGATCATGCCGTGGTCCAGGTCCACCCGCTCCAGAACCAGGCCGGAGGAGCCCTCGATCGCGGCCAGGCCCAGCGGCTGGGCGTCGCCGCCCTGGTGCAGGTGGCGCTGGATCACCGGGCGGACCAGGCCCATGGTCGCCGCGGACACCGCACCGAACGCCAGGATCTGCAGCCAGAGCGGCGCCCCGAGCGCGGCCAGCCCGGCGGCGGCCACCGCTCCGGCGGACAGCATGATCAGCACGAAAGTGGTGGTGAACACCTCCGCAACGGCGAGTGCCACTCCGAGGACGAGCCACAACCAGGCCACCCCTTGACTGTGGCACGCGAATGCACGCTCGGCGATCCCGACCCTCCCACCGGTAGCCGGCGCGACCGGATAGGGTGCGGCCAGGTGTTCGGGGAGGGGACTCACGTGGCCATGCTGCTGCCGGAAACCATCCGCCGGGTGGACGAGACCGTGGCGTCGGCGCAGGCGACCGGGCGGGTACCGTCGCTGGTCGCGGCGGTGGTCCGGGACGGTGCCGTCGCGCACTTCACCGGTGTCGGGGAGCTGCCGGCACCGGATCCGGACACCCAGTACCGGATCGGCTCGATCTCCAAGACCTTCACCGCGGCGCTGGTACTCGGCCTGCGCGACGAGGGCCGGCTCTCGCTGGACGACCCGCTGGAGCGCTACCTACCCGGTACCCCCGCCGCCGCGGTCACCCTCCGGCAGCTGCTCGCGCACGTGGCCGGGCTGCAGCGGGAGCCCGACGGCGACTGGTGGGAGCGGGCACCCGGCGCCGACCTCGACGGGCTGCTGGCCGGGCTGCACGCGGAGAAGCTGGCCTGGCCGCCGCTGCGCTCGTACCACTACTCGAACCTGGCGTACGGGCTGCTCGGCGCGGTGGTGGAGCGCACCGGCGGCGCGGACTGGTCCACGCTGGTGACCAAGCGCCTGCTGCAGCCGCTGGGCATGGCCCGCACCACCTACCACGCGAGCGAGCCGTTCGCCCGCGGGTACGTGGTCCACCCGTGGCACGGCACGCTGCGCGAGGAGCCGCGGCACGACGCCGGCGCCATGGCGCCCGCCGGGCAGCTCTGGTCGACCACCACCGATCTGGCGAAGTGGGCGGCGTTCCTGGTCGACCCGGAGCCCCCGCTGCTGTCGGCGCCGGCGCTCGCGCAGATGTGCGCGCCCGTGGTCATCAGCGACCCCGAGGCGTGGACCGCCGGGCACGGGCTCGGCGTGCAGGTGTGGCGGCGGGGCGAGCGGGTGTACGCCGGGCACGGCGGCTCGATGCCCGGGTACCTCGCGATCCTGGTGGTGCACCGGCGCTCCCGGACCGGGGTGGTCGCCTTCGCCAACGCGTACTCGCTGCGCGGGATCGGGATCGGTGCGCTCGGCCTGAACCTGCTCGACCTCGTGCTCGACCTGGAGCCGCAGCCGGCGGTACCGCCGGTGCCGTGGCGCCCGGGTGCCGCGCCGCCACCCGAGGTGGAGCCGCTGACCGGGCGCTGGTGGTGGATGGGGCGCGAGTACGAGGCGGCGTGGGACGAGGCCGGCCGGGAGCTGGTGATCAGTTCGGTGCTGTCCCCGACCGCCGTGCCGTGGCGGATGCAGCCGCGCGGTACCGACGTCTGGCAGTGCGTGTCCGGCGAGAACGACGGCGAGCTGATGCACGTGCACCGGGGCCGGGGCGGCGCCCCGACGACCCTGGACATCGCCACGTTCATCTTCACCCGGGACCCGTGGCCCGCTCTGTAGCCTCCGCGGCGATAACCCTGATCGCGGCCGCCCTCATCCGGTGACGAAGTCGATCAGCCGCTCCATGCAGTTGATCAGCGGCGTCTCCACGTCGTGGTAGTCCCGTACCGTGGCCAGGATCCGCCGCCACATCTCGGCCGGGTGCGCCACCCCGACCGCCGCGCACACCCCCTCCTTCCACGGCCGCCCCGGCGGTACCTCGGGCCAGCGGGACAGGCCCAGCCGGGCCGGCTTCACCGCCTGCCAGATGTCCACGTACGGGTGGCCGGTGACCAGCGCGTGCGGGGTGCGTACGCCGGCCACGATGCGGCTCTCCTTCGACCCCGGCACCAGGTGGTCCACGAGTACGCCGAGCCGCCGCCCCGGCCCGGGATCGAACGCGCGTACCGCGTCGGGCAGCCCGTCCACGCCGTCCAGCGGCTCCACCACCACGCCCTCCACCCGCAGGTCGTCGCCCCAGATCCGCTCCACCATGGCCGCGTCGTGGATGCCCTCCACCCAGATCCGGCTGGCCCGGGCCACCCGCGCCGGCGAGCCCGGTACCGCGATCGAGCCGCTCGCGGTGACCCGGCGCGGGCCGGGTACCGCGATCGCGGCCGGGCGGCGCAGCGTGACCAGGTTGCCGTCGAGCAGGAACGCGGCCGGCAGCAGCGGGAAGTTGCGCCGCTTGCCGAACCGGTCCTCCAGCACCACCGCGCCGGCCTCGAAGCCCATCACCGCGCCGCAGAAGCCGGACCCGGCGTCCTCCACCACGAGTTCCGGCTCGGCGTCCACCACCGGCACCGTCCGCCGGCGCCGCCAGTCACCCCGTAGCACGTCCTCCCCGTACACGCTCCCCACGCTAGCGGCGTACCGGTTACCGGTCCGGGAGCGACGCGCCACCCGGGCTGCGAAGCGCCGATCGTCCGTTACCCTTGCTCGCATGTTCCCCGCAACGCGTGCGGCCGCGGTCACGGTGCGTCGCTCGGCCCGCTTCGTCACGTGGGTACGCGCCTGGCGCGCCGGGCTCGTACCCTACGACGAGGTCGCCGGAGAGATCGCCGGAGACGAGGAGCACATGGTCGCGGACGCGCCCGGCACCTGGACCGAGGTGCCGCTGCGTGACGCGCTCAGTACCCTCGCCAAGCTGCACCCCGACCAGATCCGGCTGGTGCTGCCGGTGCCGGGTGACCCGCGCGGGCTGCCGGGACCGGGTGAGCTGACCGGAGCCGCGCTGATCGCCGGGGAGTGCGTACTCGCCGGGCACCTCGGGCTGGTACCGGAGGTGCGTACGCACACCTCCGGGTCTGGTGACACGTTCGAAACCGTGCTGTGGCGGGTACACCCGCTGCCCGACGCGCCGGTCGCCACGCCGGTGACCGGACCGGCCGAGGCCGAGGGCGAGCTGTCCATGGCGCTGGCCGACACGACCGCCCAGCTGAGCCAGCTGGACGTGGCGCAGTGGCGCCCGGAACTGGCCGGCGCGCTGGCCGCGCTGCGCCGCCCCGACTTCGCCGGTGACCTGCCGCCCGGGTACGACGCGCGGGCACGCCGGCTGTTCGCCCGCGCCAGCATGCTCGACCAGGTGCTGGTACTGGCCAACCACAGCGCGCCGGGCGGCGCGGTCAACGGGTACGAGGCGCAGCGCCGGGACGACGCGCTGCGGCCGCTGCTGGTCGCCTGCCGTCAGGCGCTCGCCGCCGCCTGCAACGCGCCCCTGTCCTGACCCGATGGACCTGCTGTACCGGCAGGCGCTC
>DATEJJ010000448.1:0-2534 GCA_035278125.1 Rugosimonospora sp. | reverse complement strand
GTGGACACCGGCGCCCCGCACGCGATGGTCTGCCTGCCCGACCGTGCCACGGTGGCGGCCGCCGCGCCGGACCCGGCCGCGCTGCGGGCGTTGCTGCTTGCCGCCGGCGGCGAGGGCTGCTATGTGTACGCGTTGGATCCGGCCGAGCCGGGCGCGACGGCGCACGCCCGGTTCTTCAATCCGGTCGCCGGAATCGCCGAGGACCCGGCCACCGGTACCGCGGCCGGGCCGCTGGCCGCGCTGCTGCAACGACACGGCATCGTCACCGACCGCGCGGTCATCGTGCAGGGGCACGAGCTTGGCCGGCCGTCCCGCATCGAGGTCACCCTCGACGGGCAGGTACCCGTCATCGCCGGCCGCGCCGTCACCAGCGCTACCGGCATGCTGCGCCTACCCGGCGACACCCGGCCCGCCTGACGCGTGCGGGGATCAGCCGCGACGCCGCGAGGGTAGCCCGAATCGCGTGGCCGCCGCCGCGGCGACGGCGACCGCCACCGCGGTCACCCGCGCGCTGTTCACCCGGTGCGGCTGGTCGCTGCTGCGGTGGTAGTGCGGATTGCGGAAGACCGCGGTGGTCGTGAGCATCATCGCGGGTACTCCGCGGCTCCAGAACGGCGCGTGGTCCGAGCGGTCGAGGTGCATGAGCGGAGGGAGCAGCGCCGTCAGCAGCCGCCCGATCCGGCCGTCCGGGCGGGGGTCGCGCGCCTGGTACACGGGCAGCGGATCGCTGAGCGCGGCCCCGGCGGACGAGATGACCTCGGCCGGCCCGGCCGAAGAGCTGCGGCAAATCGCCAGCAGGAAGTCCCCGCGGGACTGCCGGGCGCGTATCCGCCTCGCCAGATCCCGGAACAGCAGGCCGAGCGGCTGTACCTTCTGGGTGCCGGGTTCGGCGCTGAAGGTACCGACGGACTCCAGGCACACCACCAGGTCGAGGTCGCGGACGAACGACACCTGCCGGGCGAGCGCGGCGGACCCGACCTTCCCCAGCTCCTCCATGTCCACAATGGCCAGTACGACGGACGGCGGGTCGGGCAGGGTGGCCAGCAGGCGTGCGCTCTCCAGCAAGGCGGCGACCCCGGAAGCGTTGTCGTCCGCCCCGGGTCCACATGCGACAGAGTCGAGATGCGCGACGAGCAGGATGCGCCGGCCTCCGGCCGAGCCTGGACGATCCGCGATGAGGTTGACCGCGGCCAGCTCCCGGAACAGCCGCAGCCGGCCCAGGACACCGGGCTGACCCCCGGCATCGGTCACGCCGACGACCCAGCGCCGCTGGAAGGGAACCGAACGGACGCGCCAACCCGCACCCGTCAACTGTTCCGTCACGTGCTGCCGCGCCCGCGCCATCGCTTCCGGGTGGTGGTGTCCGCGCGGTCCGGCCGCCAGTGTGGCGATGTCCGCCGCCACCCGGGCCTCGTCCGCGCGGCTCTCCAGCAGGGCGCTGAGCTGCGCCACGGATTGCGGTGTGGCCGGTGCCGCGCCGTCGCCTGGCGAGTGATCCACACATGGCTCCTTGGCTGGGTTTCGTGACGCGGCGGGAGGTGGGCCTGCCTCTGCCGGGTTGGGTCGGGTGTGCTGGAGGCGGACGAAGGCGCGGGTGACCCGGGTCAGCCAGGCGACCTCCGAGGCGAGGTCCATGCTAGCCCGGCAGCCGGGGCGGGTGGCGAGCCGCGCATCGCGGGGGTACCGTGCGGCCGTGAACGTGTCCGCTGCACCCGGATCGCCGGACGCAACGGGGTCGCCGGAGCCGTGTCGGACTTCACCGGCCGCGCGACGCAGGTCGACGGCTTGCGGGCGCTACTGACCGGTGTCGCGGCGCACGGTTCGTCGGGTACCGCGGTCGTGGACGTCGCCGGCATGGGGGCGTGGGCAAGACGGCAATCGCATAAGGGTGCATCGTCCGAGCGGATGAGTTGGCCCAGTCAAACTAGGGCATAGGCGCTCAGAAGGTGAAGATCACTGGCTTTCGCTCGGGTCCTGCCCGTCGCTGAGGTAAGCCTGCCAGACGTGCCCGCACCCGTCCGAGGGGCGCCTGCCGGGGCTCCAGCGGGGCGGGCCGCAGGTCACCCGGAGCTTGCCGCCCGTCCGGGCGCCCGCGAACAGGAGGCGCCACTCGTCCACGTGCACGGTGCGCCCGCACTCGGGGCAGGTGAAGTCCCGACCGTCCGCCAGCGTCCCGGCCACCGGCCTAGGCGATGCGGTCATCGTCGTCGGGGTTGTCGGGCAGTACGCCGAAGTGCTCCAGCAACCGCGCGGCGCACATGAGCGCGCGGCAGGGTGCGGGCTGGCCGCAGCGTGGGCACACGCGCGGTCGGGTGGGCAGCGCCTGGTGCCGGTCGTAGACGACCCGGGCGATGTCGAGAAGGTTGATCAAGCCCTGCGACCGGGCGAGCACGGGGCTAGCCATTGCAGAACCTCCAGCCACCGGCGCGGTACTCCTGCCCCGGTGTCATCGGGTACTCGGGGGCCGGGCCGCGCTCGGTGAGCAACGGCAGCGTCATCGTGGCGTCGTTCCAACCGTGCTGGAGTCCGAAGCC
>DATEJJ010000447.1:0-3298 GCA_035278125.1 Rugosimonospora sp. | reverse complement strand
GCCCGGGCCACCGACGCCGACCTCGCCGCGCTCGACCAGGCGCTGTCCGCGATGGCCGCCGCGGGCGGCGACCCGGACGCGGCCGTCGCCGCCGACCTCGCGTTCCACCAGGCGCTGCTCGCGGCGACTCACAACGAGTTGCTGGTACGCATGAAGCCGCTGATGGAGACCGGCCTGGCCGAGCGGGACCGGATGGTGCACGAGGCGAGAACGGGGGACGACCCGCTGCCCAGCCACCGCGCCGTGGTGACCGCGATCCGGCGCCGGCAGCCGGAGCAGGCGACCCGGGCCATGCACCGCCTGCTGCGCCAGGCCGGCGAGGACCTGGCCCGGCTCGCGGAGCGCACCCCGTGAAGATCGACAAGATCGAGACATTCCTGGTACCGCCGCGCTGGCTGTTCTGCCGGATCGGCACCGACGAGGGCGTGGTCGGCTGGGGCGAGCCGGTCGTGGAGGGCCGTGCCGAGGTGGTCCGCGCCGCGGTCGAGGTGCTCGCCGAGTACCTGCTGGGCGAGGACCCGCTGCGGATCGAGCACCACTGGCAGGTACTCACCAGGGGCGGGTTCTACCGGGGCGGCCCGGTACTCGCCAGCGCCGTCGCCGGGCTGGACCAGGCGCTGTGGGACATCGCCGGCAAGGCGTACGGGGCGCCGGTACACGCCCTGCTCGGCGGGCCGGTACGCGACCGGGTCCGGGTGTACGGCTGGGTGGGCGGTGACACCCCGGGCGAGGTCGCCGAGGCCGTGGCGGCGCAGGTGGCCGCCGGGATGACGGCGGTGAAGATGACCGGCTCCGGCCGGCTGCCACCGCTGCCCACGATGGCTGACCTCGCCGCGCTGGAGCGCCGGGTCGCCGCCGCCCGGGAGGTGCTCGGCCCGGACCGGGACGTGGCGGTGGACCTGCACGGCCGGGCCACGGTACCGGCCGCCCGGCTCATCCTGCCCGTCCTGGCGCCGTACCGGCCGATGTTCGTGGAGGAGCCGCTGGTACCCGAGCACGGGCACCGCCTCGCCGAACTGGTCGCGAGCACCCCGGTACCCCTGGCCACCGGCGAGCGCCTGTACCACCGCGGCGAGTTCCTCCCGGTACTGCAGGCCGGAATCGCCGTGGTGCAGCCGGACCTCTCGCACGCGGGCGGCGTGTCCGAGGTACGGCGCATCGCCGCGCTCGCGGACACCTTCGGCGCGCTGCTCGCCCCGCACTGCCCGCTCGGCCCGGTCGCGCTGGCCGCCAGCCTCCAGGTCGCGTTCGCCACGCCCAACTTCGCCATCCAGGAGCAGAGCCTCGGCATCCACTACCACGCCGGCACCGAGGTCCTCGACTACCTGGCCGACCGCGGGCCGCTGCGTATCGTCGCCGGGCACATCCACCGGCCGGAGGCGCCGGGCCTGGGTATCGCCATCGACGAGGCGGCGGTACGCGCGGCCGACCGTACCGGCCACGCCTGGCGCAACCCGGTGTGGCAGCACCCCGACGGTTCCTTCGCCGAATGGTGAGGGCGCTGGACGCCGCCGCGGCCCCGCCCGAGCCGGCCAGCGGTCACCTGCGCATGGGTACGCCCGCCCTCGGCGTGAACTCGCGCCACCTCACCCGGGGCGGCCGGCCCTGGCTGCCGGTCAGCGGCGAGTTCCACTTCAGCCGGTACCCGGCCGCGGAGTGGCGCGAGGAACTGCTGAAGATGCGCGCCGGCGGGATCGGCGTGGTGGCCACGTACGTGTTCTGGATCGTGCACGAGGAGCGGCACGGCCGGTACCGCTGGGACGGGAACCTGGACCTGCGCCGGTTCGTGCGGCTGTGCGGGGAACTGGGCCTGTCCGTGGTGGTGCGGATCGGGCCGTGGGCGCACGGCGAGTGCCGCAACGGCGGCTTCCCCGACTGGCTGCTGGCCACCGGCTGCGTACCCCGCACCGACGACCCCGCCTACCTGGACCTGGTCCGGCCCTACTTCGTCCAGATCGGCGTGCAACTGGCGGGGCTGTACGACGGCGCCGGCGGCCCGATCGTGGCGGTACAGGTGGAGAACGAGCTGTACGACCGGCCCGAGCACCTGGTGACCCTGCGCCGGATGGCGGCCGCCGCGGGCCTCGACCCTCCACTGTGGACCGCGACCGGCTGGGGCAACCCGCGGCTGCCCGACGGCGAGGTGTTGCCGCTGTTCGGCGGGTACCCGGAGGCCGCCTGGGACACCGCGCACGAGGGCTGGGCGGAGCAGAGCCGCACCCACTACCGGTTCAGCCACAACCGCGACGACGAGCCGGTCCGGCCCGACCCCCGGTACCCGTTCGCCACCTGCGAACTGGGCGGCGGCATGTACCTCTCGTACCACCGCCGCCCGCTGGTCGCCGCCGCCGACGTGTCCGCGCTGGCCCTGGTCAAGCTCGGCAGCGGCGCGGCCTGGCAGGGCTACTACCTGTACCACGGCGGCTCCCACCGGCTCGGCGAGCTGAGCACGCTGCAGGAGTCGCACGCCACCGGCTACCCCAACGACTGCCCCGTCATCAGTTACGACTTCCAGGCCCCGCTGGGCGAGTACGGCCAGTTCCGCCCGGCGTACGCCCGCCTGCGCGCGCAGCACCTGCTGCTCGCCGACCACGGCGCCGACCTGGCCCGGATGACCCTGCGGCTGCCGCCCGAGGCCGCCGACCCGACCGCGCTGCGCTGGGCCGTCCGCGCCGACGGCGAGCGCGGCTACCTGTTCGTCAACAACCACCAGCCGGTCGAGCCGCTGCCCGCGCACACCGGCGTCCAGTTCGCGGTGCGGCTGGGTGGCAAGCGACTTGTCATCCCCGCGCGGCCCGTCACGGTGCCCAGCGGCGCGCACTTCGTGTGGCCGCTCAACCGCCGGGCCGGCGACGCCACCATCGTCACCGCCGCCGCCCAGCCGCTCGCCGACCTCGACGGGGACGGGGTTCCCACGGTGGTGCTGGCGCAGACCGCCGGCATCCCGGTGGACCTGCTGCTGGACGCGGCCGGCGTGGACGGTCCGGCCACGGTGACGGGCGAGGGCGGGTACCTGCGGGTGACCGGGCTGCGGCCCGGCGTCGACTGCCAGCTCGACCTGCGCTCCCGCAGCGGATCGCGGACCCGGCTGCTCATCCTGGACGAGGCCGCCGCACTGACCGCCGCCCGGGGCCGGCTCTGGGGCCGCGACCGGCTGGTGCTCAGCGCCGCGCCCGCCGTCATCGACGACGAGCAATTGATGGTGTACGGCACGGGCGGCGCCGTGCTCGTGTACCCGCCACCACCGTCCGCCCCGCGCCAGGGCGCCTTCGGCCGCATCGAGGTGCCCGCCGCGCCC
>DATEJJ010000446.1:0-4433 GCA_035278125.1 Rugosimonospora sp. | reverse complement strand
TCTCCACGTCGAGCATGGCCTGCAGCCACGCCCGCTCCCCGGTTGCCGCCGCCACCGCCGGCGACGCGAACATCCCGTCAAACACGCTCATGCCCGTGCTCGCTTCGCTGCGCGCGGGCCTGAGGCACGCGCAGGCTCTGCTTGCTGATTCGCTCGTTGACGCTCGCTCATACGCTGAAGAAGACCGTCTCGCCGTCGCCCTGGAGCCGGATGTCGAACAGGTACCCGTCCGGTGCGGGCACGGCGACCAGCGTGCCCCGCCGCGCTTCGTCCACAGTGGACAGAATCGGGTCGGCCGCGTTGGCCGCCACCTCCTCCGGGAAGTACAGCCGGGTCACCACCCGGTCCAGCAGCCCGCGGGCGAACACCGACACGTCCAGGTGCGGCGCCTCCACCGCACCGTCCGGCGCCGGCAGCTCCCCGGGCTTGACGGTACGGATCCAGAACCGGCCCTGGCCGTCCGTGGGGCAGCGGCCGAATCCCCGGAACTCTGCCGGCACCGCCCCGCGCGGGTCGTCCGGGTGCGCGAACCGCCCGCCGGGGTCCGCCTGCCAGGTCTCCACCAGCGCGTCCACCACGGGCTCCCCGGCACCGTCG
Source organism: Rugosimonospora sp. (assembly GCA_035278125.1). Taxonomy (GTDB): domain Bacteria; phylum Actinomycetota; class Actinomycetes; order Mycobacteriales; family Micromonosporaceae; genus DATEJJ01. The sequence goes on along the minus strand of DATEJJ010000446.1, from coordinate 3,836 downwards.
AGCACCCGGCCGCGGATCGTCACCGCACCCGGCGCGTCCGCGGCGACCACCTCCGGCCCGTCCTCCCAGGGCAGCGCCAGGGCCAGGAACGGCCCCACCGTCTGCGACGGCGTCAACCCCAGCTCACTCATACCGGATCCTCACGTCGCTGCGGTCCGGCATGAGGCACGTGGCAGGCTGTGCCAGCCGGTTCGTTCGCTTCCGCTCACTCACTGTGCGGCTCCTCCGTCGGTGTGGCCGCCGACCCGCGCAGCACGATGTCCCACTGGAACGCCAGCGCCCAGTCCGGCTCGGTCGCGTCCATGTCGAACCGGGACACCAACCGCCGCCGGGCCCGCTCGTCCGGGATGGAGTTGAAGATCGGGTCGTACGGGAACATCGGGTCGTCCGGGAAGTACATCTGCGTCACCAGGCGCTGCGTGAACGCCCGACCGAACAGCGAGAAGTGGATGTGCGCCGGCCGCCAGGCGTTGTGGTGGTTGCCCCACGGGTACGCGCCCGGCTTGATGGTCTGGAACCGGTACCGCCCCTGCGCGTCGGTCAGCACCCGGCCCGCCCCGGTGAAGTTCGGGTCCAGCGGCGCCGGCCAGTTGTCCCGCGCGTGGTTGTACCGCCCCGCCGCGTTCGCCTGCCACACCTCGACCAGCGTGTCCGGTACCGGCCGCCCGTCCGAGTCGAGCACCCGGCCGTACACGATGATGCGCTGCCCGAGCGGCTCGCCCGCGTGCTGCGCGGTCAGGTCCGCGTCCGAGTCCTTCACCCGGCCCGGACCGAGTAGCGGTCCGGTCACCTCGGTGAGATTCTGCGGCAGCACCACCGGCGGCTGCGCCGGCGCCCGCAGCACCGTCGACTTGTACGCCGGGCTGAGCAGCGGCGGGTGCAGCCCCTCCGGCCGCACGTAGCCGGGCAGGATCAGCGTCACCGGGTACCTCCCTTGTTCGCTTCCAGTTCGCGCAGCACCGCCAGCTCCTTGTCGGTGGGCGCCTCGGTGCGGCCCAGCTCCGGGTGCACGGCCAGCGGCCAGCCGGTGGCGGCCCGCGCCTGCTCCACAGTGGACTCCGGGTGCAGCCGCGTCAGCGTCAGCTCGCTGGTGTGCGGGTCGGGCTCCAGCACGCCCAGGTCGGTGATGACCATGCGGGGCCCGCCGCCGCGCAGCCCCAGCCGCTGCCGGTCACCGGCGCCCGCGCCGAAGCCGACGCTGGTGACGAAGTCCACCCGGGCGGTGAACGTACGCGGGTTCTGCCGTACCACCACGATGACCTCACGGCAGGACGCCGCGATCTCGGGCGCGCCACCGGCACCGGGCAGCCGTACCCGCGGGTGCGCGTAGTCGCCGCCGACCACCGTGGTGTTGATGTTCGCGTACCGGTCGAGCTGCGCGGCGGACAGGAAGCCGACGTCGATACGCCCCGGCTGGAGCCAGTAGTTGAACACCTCCGGCACGCTGATCACCGAGTCAGCCGTGTCGGCCAGCACACCGTCCCCGATGGACAGTGGCAGGAAGTCCGGCTTCGCGCCCAGACAACCCGACTCGTACACCAGCACCAGCCCCGGCGCGTGGGTACGCCGGGCCAGGTTCGCCGCGGTGCTGGGCAGGCCGATACCGACGAAGCAGACCGCGCCGTCGCGCAGCGCCCGCGCGGCCGCCACCGTCATCATCTCGTCCGCCGTGAAGCTCCTGGATTCCTGGTTCACCCGGCAAGCCTCACTCACGCCGCCACCTCCCCCAGCACGTGCTCGCTCATCCAGGCGCGGAACGTGTCGCGGTCCCGGCTGACGGCGTCCCAGGCAAGGTAGAAGTCATTGTCCCGGGTTGAGTATCCGTCCGCATAGGACGGATGCGCGCCACCCGGCACGTGCGCGACCAGGTCCACCGCCCAGGTCGGCAGCACGACCGAGGTCGGCCGCGGCGCCAGCCGGTCGACGATCTCCTCCACCGTGACCAGGCTGCGCCGGGCGGCCAGCACCGCCTCCTTCTGTACCCCCGTGATCCCCCACATCTGCACGTTCCCGGCGCGGTCCGCGCGCTGCGCGTGCACGATGGTGACATCCGGGTTCAGCGCGGGTACCGCGGTGAGCACCTCGCCGGTGAAGGGGCAGGTGATCGGCTTGATGTTGGCCGTCTGGGCGGGCAGGTCCGTGCCCACGTACCCGCGCAGCACCGCGAACGGCAGCCCGCTGGCGCCGGCCACGTACCGGTTGGCCATGCCCGCGTGCGAGTGCTCCTCCAGCTCCAGCGGCACCGGCCAGCCGTGCTCGACCGCGTCGCGGAACCGGTGCAGCGATCCCACGCCCGGGTTGCCGCCCCAGGAGAACACGAGCTTCCGCGCGCAGCCCATGCCGATGAGCTGGTCGTAGATCATGTCCGGCGTCATCCGCACCAGCGTCAGCTCCCGCCGGCCCTGCCGGATGATCTCCTGCCCGGCGGCGAACGGGATGAGGTGGGTGAAGCCCTCCAGCGCGACCGTGTCCCCGTCGTGGACCAGCTCGGCAACTGCCTGCCGGAGTGGAACGATCTCTGCCATGAAAACGGCGGCCTTCTCGGGTCGGTTCGCTCAGCGAACGTCTGTACTTCCAGCGAACCGTACGGCGCCCGTCCCAACCAAGTCAACGTTGACGGTGCAGACAGTGTCATCTAGGTTCGCATTGAGAACGTACGTTCGCTTACCGTACACGAAGTAGGACGCCGTGAGGACACAGGTCGCGATCATCGGCGCCGGCCCGGCCGGCCTGATGCTGTCCCACCTGCTGGGCCAGGCCGGCATCGACTCCATCGTGGTGGAGGACCGCAGCCGGGCGCACGTCGAGGCGCGGCAGCGCGCCGGCCTGCTCGAACAGGGCACCGTCGACCTGATGCGCGGCACCGGCCTAGGCGCCCGGCTGGACGCCGAGGGCATCGAGCACGGCGGCATCTACCTCCAGTTCGCCGGCGAACGCCACCATCTGGACTTCCGCGACCTGACCGGCCGCACCGTGACAATCTACGCGCAGACCGAGGTGGTCAAGGACCTGATCGCCGCGCGCCTGGCCGCCGGGCAGCAGCTCGAGTTTGAGGTATCCGGTACCGCGATCGCCGACTGGCACACCGACCAGCCCGTGCTGCGGTACACCGACGCCGGCGGTACCCCGCGCGAGGTGCGGGCCGACGTGATCGCCGGCTGCGACGGCTTCCACGGCGTCAGCCGCGCCTCCCTGCCCCCCGCCCAGGTCAGCCGCTACGAGCGCGGGTACCCGTACAGCTGGCTGGGCATCATCGCCGACGTACCGCCCTCCACCGACGAGCTGATCTACGCGCACCACCCCGACGGCTTCGCCCTGCACAGCGTCCGCACGCCCGAGGTGAGCCGGCTGTACCTGCAGGTCGACGCCGACGACGACGTCGCCAACTGGCCCGACGAGCGGATCTGGGAGCACCTGGCCCGCCGCTTCGCCCTGTCCGGCTGGACCCTGCGCGAGGGCCCGATCCGGGAGAAAGCCATCACCCCGATGCGCAGCTTCGTCAGCACCCCCATGCGGTACGGGCGCCTCTTCCTGGCCGGCGACGCGGCACACATCGTCCCGCCCACCGGCGCCAAGGGCCTCAACCTCGCCATCGCCGACGTGGCGGTACTCGCGCACGCCCTCGTGGAACTCCTCGCCCACGGCAACAGCGCACCCGCCGACGCGTACTCGCAGACGTGCCTCGGCCGGATCTGGCGGGCCACCTACTTCTCCTGGTGGATGACCTCGATGCTGCACACCAACGCGGGCGACGCGTTCGGCACCCAGGTGCAGCTGGCCCAGCTGGCCCACGTCACCTCGTCCCGCGCCGCGTCCACCGCGCTCGCCGAGAACTA
>DATEJJ010000445.1:0-2582 GCA_035278125.1 Rugosimonospora sp. | reverse complement strand
CGCCCTACCAGCACCGGACAACGCACCCCAACATTGTCACCACCACCCGCACAGCCCAGGCGTCAAACACCCAACCCGGGATCGCCGCCAGCGTGGCCACCACACCACCAGAATCCGGCCGCACGACACCGCCGACCCCGGGCACCGGCGGCGGCACAGACCCAGCCGCCGTGGGAGACGGGCACCGCGCTGGGGGTACCACCACGAGGGCCTCATGGTTTGATCCATCCTCGCTGGCGCCCCTCGGATCGGGGCGCCCGGTGGTCGCAGGCGCCACCCGGATTCTGGACACGCCCGCCGGCTACAGGTGGCGGAACGGCGCGGGCGTGTAGCCGGCCAGCACCGCCGTCCAGGCCCCGGCCAACTGCCCGGCCACGGCCGGATCGTCGTGGACCAGCCAGGCCAGATGCCGCAGCCCATGTTCGAGGACCTGCCCCGTGGCGACGGCCACCGGCGCGGCCGTGGCGTCGCCTCGCGCCAGGTCGGCCCGATCCACCGCCACGTGTGGCAGGTGCGCGACCGCCTGTACCGCCACCACGGCGAGGAAGCTGAGGATGACCGCGTCCCGGGCGCGGCGCCACGAGGTGGAATGCACCACCAACGGTGGACCGAGAACCCGCCTCACGGCGTCAGTGATCACCGCCATGGGATCCTGCCCCGTGCCGACTTCGAGGTACCAGGGTTGCGCCCCACACGGCCCGGTCAACTGCGGCCGGCCGCCGGCCAGATACAGCACGAACACCTCGGCCTGCACCGGGCCCTCGACATCGAACCCGGGCGCCTCCGGGCTCATGCCTGTGGTGAGTCGGTGTCGGCGTCCACCGCCATCGCCGCCACCTGCTCCGGCGTGGCGTCCATGTTGTGCACCTGCCGGCCGTGAGCCTGCACCAGCGACACCAGATCGGTCAGGGTGCCGCGCCACTGCTGCCCGCACGCACACGTCACCACCTTCACCGTGGACGCCGCCGCCCCGTTCTCCAGCAGGTGTTTGAGCGCGGCCAGGTCTTTGAGGTTGGCGCGGCGCATCGCCGCGGCCATCACCGGCCCGGCCACCTTCCCGAACCCGGCGGGCGCACCCCGGTTACGCAACGTCATCCGGGTCCGCCCCGCGTCCACCGGCTGCCACGTGTAGGTGGTCTCCATCGGAAACGGTCCCCGCGCGGTACGCATCACCAACCGTTGTCCCGCCTCGAACGCCACCACCTCATAGGTGTACGACAGGCGCCGGCCCAGGAACCGGGCCACGAAATCCATCCGCGACCCCACCCCCACCGGCGGCGGCGTCAACCACGACACCGACACGATGTTCGCGTACCAGTCCGGGGCGTGCGACGGGTCCGCCGCGTACCCGGCCACCAGCGCGCAGGGACGGTCGATCACGACCTCGGTCAGCACATCCACGGACACCGGCCCATCATCCCTGACCAGCGGCTGCGCCGAAACCAGCCTCGTGATGCAACCATTGCTCGACGCTACCGAACACGCCGCAGTGCGGTACCCGTGTGGACCGGATAGGGCACGCGGGAGGGGTGATGGTGACTGGGGTGGTTGCTAACCGCGTCGGCGATCCCAGGCCGGGAGATTGCCACCGGCCGGCGTGAACCGGTCGCGGCCGCCGGTACGACAGACAGGGCGTGAAGGGGGCGATCTCGGTGGTTCGGGAGAGACGGTGAATCCGCGGACGGATGCCGAGCTCATCGCGGCGATGGCCGAGGGTGACCGGGACGCGTTCGCCGAGCTGTACCGGCGGCACCTGCCGTGGCTGCTGGTACGGCTGGGCCGGCGGTGCGCGTCGCCAGAGCTGGTAGACGAGGTCGTACAGGACACCTTCGTCGCGGTCTGGCGGTCGGCCCGGCGTTGGGACGGCCGGGGCGAGGTGGCCGCCTGGATCTGGGGAATCGGCATCCGGCGCCTGGTCGACGCGCTGCGGCAGACCCGGCCGCCGGCCGAGGAGCTGACGGAGTTCGCCGACGCCGAGAGCTCGGCCGAGGAGCACGTACTGCTGGCCGTCCAGTACGGCGACGTCGGCGCGGCGCTGGCCGGCCTGTCGCCGGAGTTGCGGGAGGTCGTGCAGGCAACCGTCCTGGACGGGCTGACCACCCGGGAGGCGGCCCGGTTGCTGGGTATCCCGCCGGGCACGGTCAAGACACGGATGATGCGCGCCCGTGCCCAGCTGCGGGAGCGGCTGGCATGACCTGGAGGTGGAGATGACCGGGTGGCACCTGGATGCGGAGGTCATCCGGCGCTACGCGCACGGCGCGATCGCCCCGGAGACGGCGGCTTCCGCCGAAGCGCACCTGATGAAGTGCGCCGCCTGCCGGGGCGCGATCGCGCCGCACGTGGATGCCCAGCGGGCCGAGGCGATATTCCACGAGGTGGTCGACCGGGTCGACGCACCCCGGCGGAGCCCGCTCGAGCGGATCCTGGTCCGGCTCGGCGTGGGCGGGGCGACCGCGCGCCTGGTGGCCGCGACGCCGACGTTGCGGGGGCCGTGGCTGCTGGCGGTCGCCGGCGTGCTCGCGCTGTCGGCCTGGGCGGCCCAGGGCGATCCGCGGTTCCTGCGCGTGTTCCTCGTGGTCGCC
>DATEJJ010000444.1:0-2222 GCA_035278125.1 Rugosimonospora sp. | reverse complement strand
CTCGCCCAGCGCCACTCCGCCGCGGCGGCGCCCGCCACCACGGTCGCCTTCCACGGCGCCCACCAGGCCGGCATCCTCAACCCGCCGCAGCGGCAGGCGGTCTTCGTCTCGTTCGACGTGACCGCCGCCGGCCGGAGCGAGCTGGCCGACCTGCTGCGTACCCTCACCGCGCGGGCCCGGTTCCTGACCGCCGGCGGTACCCCCGCCGACGCCGGGGTCGGCGCGCCGCCCACGGACTCGGGCATCCTGGGCCCGACCGTCCCGGCCGACCTGCTGACGGTCACGGTCGGGGTGGGCGCCTCCCTCTTCGACGGGCGGTACGGCCTGGCCGCGCACAAGCCGGCCAGGCTGAGCCCGATGCGCACCTTCCCCAACGACAACCTCGACGCGGCCGAGTGCCACGGTGACCTGAGCCTGCAACTGTGCGCGGAGAGCACCGACACCGTGCTGCACGCGCTGCGCGACATCGCCCGGCACACCCGCGGCGGCATGCAGGTGCGCTGGCGCATCAGCGGATTCCAGAACGCGGCCCGGCCCACCGGCGCGCAGCGCAACTTCCTGGGCTTCAAGGACGGCATCGCCAACCCGGACGTGGCCGACACGGCGGTGACCGACCGGCTGATCTGGGTACCCGCCGGTGGCGCCGAGCCCGCCTGGGCGGCGGGCGGCAGCTACCAGGTGATCCGGATCATCCGGATGCTGGTCGAGTTCTGGGACCGGGTCTCGCTGACCGAGCAGGAGAAGATGTTCGGCCGGCGCAAGGACACCGGCGCCCCGCTGGACGGCGCGAACGAGACGGACGCGCCGCGGTACGCCAAGGACCCGCAGGGCGCCATCATCCCGCTGGACGCGCACATCCGGCTGGCCAACCCGCGGACCACGGCCACCGAGACCACCCGGATCCTGCGCCGCGGGTACAACTACGACCGGGGCGTGGACTCCAACGGCAACCTCGACATGGGGCTGGTCTTCTGCGCGTACCAGCAGGATGTGGTGCGGCAGTTCGAGGCCACCCAGACCCGGCTCATCGACGAGCCGCTGGTCGACTACATCAGCCCCACCGGCGGCGGCTACTTCTACGCCCTGCCCGGCGTCCGCGACAGCGGCGACTGGTACGGCCGCGCCCTGCTCTCGGCTTGAATGGCACGGACGGGTCACTCCGTGGCGAGGACGAAGTCGTAACGCAGGCTGGCCCAGGCGCCGCCTTCGGGGCCGCCGGGCGGCGGCGCCTCGCCGGGCGCGTGGTCGGCGAACTCCGCCACGAGCGAGTCCTTCACCCCGAACACCGCGTCGTTGTCCAGGTACGGGTCACCCGCGGCGAACACGTGCGTGATGAGCCGCCGGTACCCGCGTGCCGTGATCATGAAGTGGATGTGCGCCGGGCGCATCGGCCCCCGCCCGGCGGCGGCCAGCAGCTCGCCGACCGGCCCGTCCGCGGGGATCGGGTACGCGGCGGGGCGGACCGACCAGAACCGGAACCCGCCCCCGGCGTCGGTGAACAGGTGGCCCCGGTTGGCGGTACGCCGGTCGGCGTACTGGACGTCGTAGAACCCGTCCTCGTCCGCCTCCCACACCTCGACCCGGGCGCCCGCGACCGCTTCGCCGGCCACGCCGCGGACCGTACCCTCGACCCAGCACGGCACCCCGCTCGCCCCGGCCGCGAGGTCGGCGCCCAGCTCCACGCGGGGTGACCCGGCCACGAAGAACGGACCGAACACAGTGGACTCGGTGACCACCGGATCGGCCTCGGCGTTGATGCCGATGGTCAGCATGGACAGTCCGAGCACGTCGGAGAGGAGCACGAACTCCTGCCGCCGGTCGTCGCACAGCTGCCCGGTCCGGGTCAGGAAGTCGATCGCGGCGAACCACTCGTCCTGGGTCAGCCGCACCTCGCGGGCGGCCGCGTGCAGGTGCCGTACCAGCGCCCCCAGCACCACCCGGAACCGCTCCTCGCGCGCCCCGGCGAAGCTCGCCACCACCTGGTCGGTGACTGCCTGCTCCCGCTTGCCCTGCACATCCTCAACCATCTGGATCCTCCACCAGTTCCACCGGGTCCGCGCCCGCCCACGCGTGACGCAGCAGTACGGCCAGTTCCGGCTCGCCCGCCGGCCTCGGGTTGTCCGCAGGCACCACGGGTGCCACCAGGGCGGCGGCGCGCGGGATCGCGTCCTCGGGCAGCCCCAGCTCCGCCAGCGACGTCGGCGCGCCCACCCGCCGCGCCA
>DATEJJ010000443.1:0-3602 GCA_035278125.1 Rugosimonospora sp. | reverse complement strand
TGGCGGCGGGCCGCTGGCCAGCAGCCCGGCACCGTGGCCCTGCCCGGGGCTGCCGCGTAGCCGGCCTCTCCCGGATGCGTGCCATCGCACGGGCTCCCGCGGCCCGGGACGCCGCTGGTACCCCACGCTGAGGTTGGTAATCCGACCACAGTGGAGGTGAGAGCGATGGTGACAGGTGGCGGCCGCTGGTGCGGTCCCGGCCTCGTCGGGCAGTGCGACGACGCGTCATGACCCACAATGGCGGGCGTGTCCCGCAACTCGCACGCCGCCGGCCCCGGCTGGGCCCTGGCCGAGGAGATCACCGACGCGGTACGCCGGCGGTTCTCGGCGGACGTACTCGCGGTGGGGGCGCACGGTGCCCTGGCCCACGGGGACGGCGGCGGGGACACGGACGTCACGCTGGTGGTGGTGACGTTCGCGGCGGGTACCGGGCCGCACCCGGCGACCCGCCGCGTGAGCGGGCGGGTGGCCGAGCTGGTGGTGATCGGCGCGGAGGAGTACCTGCGGCACGCCCGTACCCTCACCACCGACTGGCCGCTCGCGGCCGACCAGTACCTGACCACGCGGCCCACGTACGACCCGGACGACTGGTATGTGCGGCTGCGTGACGCCCACCTGGCCCGGCTGGCGGAGGCCGGCCCGGCCGAGTTCGCCGCCCTCGCCCGGGAGGCGTGGTACCACGCGCACCAGGCAGTGGGGCGGGCCCGTACCCTCGCCGGCCGGTACGAGACGGATGCGGCGCTGGTCGCGCTGTGTGACGCGCGGGTAGGTGCCGCGGTGGTGGACGGGCTGCTGACCCGTACCTACTTCCGCGACGGCGCGGACGCCACGCACCGCACCGGTACCGCCGGTACGGACATGCTGGAGCTGGCCGAGCGGCTCGCCGGCCAGGCGGCGGAGCTGGCCAAGCGGGGCCGCCCGGTGGACGGTACCGTCGCCGAGCTGTTCGAGTGACCCGGGCTCAGCCGATACCGCTGACGCCGATCAGCTTCCCGATCACGTAGGTGGCGCCGGCCGCGGCCAGGCCCAGCGCGAACTGGCGCAGCCCGCTCGTCAGCCAGCTCCGGCTGGTGAACCGGGCGGTCAGCGCGCCGGCGGTGAACAGGCCCACGCCGCCCACCACCAGGGCCAGCCACAGCTGGGTGGAGCCCACCAGGTAGGACAGCAGCGGTACCAGCGCCCCGCCCGAGAAGCACAGGAACGAGCTGATCGCCGCGACCCAGGGGCTGGGCATCTCGTGCGGGTTGACGCCCAGCTCCTCCTGCGCGTGTACCCGCAGCGCCTCTTCCGGGTTGCGGCCCAGCGCGGTGGCCACCTGCCGGGCCAGGTCGGCCGGGAGGCCACGGCTGATCCACATGCCGGCCAGCTCCTCGGCCTCCACGTCCGGGTTGTGCTCCAGCTCGTGCCGCTCCTTGGCCACCTCGTGCGCGACCTGCTCGTTCTGGGTACGCACGCTGGTGTACTCGCCCAGGCCCATGGAGATGGCCCCGGCCACCAGGCCGGCAAAGCCGGTGAGCACGACGTTCTTGGAGCTCGCGCCGCCGCCGCCGACTCCGGCGATCAGCGCGATGTTGGTGACCAGCCCGTCCATGGCGCCGAACACGGCCGGGCGCAGCCAGCCGCCGGAGACGTCGGCGTGGTGGTCCGGATCGTAGGCGGCCGGGGGTGGCCCGCTGGGCAGGGTCTCGGTCATGCAGGAAGGTCTCCCGTCAGGGCAGCGTGAGGATCTCGGCGCCGTCGTCGGTCACCACGATGGTGTGCTCGAACTGGGCCGTCCACTTGCGATCCTTGGTCACCACGGTCCAGCCGTCGGACCAGGTGTCGTAGAAGTGCGTGCCGAGCGTGATCATCGGCTCGATGGTGAAGGTCATGCCCGGCTCGATCGGCGTGGTCAGCGCCGGGTTGTCGTAGTGCGGGATGTACAGGCCGCTGTGGAAGGCGGCGCCGATACCGTGGCCGGTGAAGTCGCGCACGACGCCGTACCCGAAGCGCCTGGCGTACGCCTCAATGACCCGGCCGATCACGCTGAGGGGCCGGCCCGGGGCGACCGCCCGTACGCCGCGCATCATCGCCTCGCGGGTCCGCTCGACCAGCAGCCGCGCCTCCTCCGACACCGCACCCACGCAGAAGGTGGCGTCCGTGTCGCCGTGCACCCCGTCGAGGTACGCGGTGACATCGACGTTGATGATGTCGCCATCCTCGATCACGGTCGAATCGGGTATCCCGTGACAGATCACCTCATTCAGGGAGGTGCAGCAGGACTTCGGGAAGCCCTTGTAACCCAGGGTCGACGGGTACGCGCCGTGGTCGCAGAGGAACTCGTGCACGATCCGGTCCACCTCGTCGGTGGTGACGCCGGGCTTGCAGTGCTCGCCGGCCAGCACCGTGGCCTGCGCGGCCAGCCGCCCGGCCACGCGCATCTTCTCGATGGTCTCGGGTGTCTGCACGTGGGAGCCGGTGTACGGGCGGGGCTGCTTGCGGCCGACGTACTCGGGTCGGACTATCCCGGACGGGACCTGGCGCCAGGGTCCAATCCGCCCCGGCCGCAGCGGCGCGCGCACAGTCATGCCCGTAACCCTATCCGGACGGTACGGCGGGCAGTCCGTCGATACTCGTACGGTTCTTCCGGTATCGGTATTCCGTAATCTCCTCGGGCGACTTGCGTTCCCAGAACCGGGGCAGCAGATCGCGGTCGGACGCGTACACCATCTGCGGCACGGCGTACCCGCACGAGTCGCTGACCCGGGCGACGGCGACCTCGATGACGCTGCGGAGCCCGGGCTGCGGACCGGGGAACTCCCGCAGCAGCGCGGCGAACTCCGGCGCCCCGTCGTGGTGGACCGTACCGTGCCCGTGCAGCCGTACGATCTTCGGTGGACCGGCGAAGGCGCAGAACATGAGCACGATCCGGCCGTTCTCCGCCAGGTGCGCGATGGTCTCCGCGCCGCTGCCGCCGTAGTCGAGGTACGCCACCCGGTGCGCGTCCAGCACGGCGAGCGAGCCGGACAGCCCCTTGGGCGAGATGTTCACATGACCGTCCACACCGGACGGTGCGGTACCCACGAAGAAGACGGGCTGCGCCAGGATGAACTCCCGTAGCCGGCCGTCGATCGCCTCGTACACCTGTCCCATGAGGCCAGGCTAACCCAGCGCGGCCGCAGGCCGCTCCTCCCGTGAGGATCAGCTTTGTCAGCGGGCTGTCGCGGCCTTTATCAGTGCTTGGAACAGCCGGCGGTCGGGCAGTTCCTCCGCGTGCCACTGCACGCCCAGCACGAACTCCCGCGCCGGATCCTCCACCGCCTCGATCAGACCATCGTCCGGGCACCAGCCTACCGCGACCAGCGTGCCCGGATCCGCCACGCCCTGGTGGTGGTACGAGTTCACCAGCAGCGTTTCGCCGAGGATGGCGTGGCAACGGGAGCCGGGCTCCAGGCGTACCGGATGCTGGCCCATCGGACCGCCCACGACCGCGCGGTGCCGGGAGTGGCCGAGCACGTCGGGCAGGTGCTGGTGCAGGCGGCCGCCGGCGGCCACGGCCAGGAGCTGCGCGCCGCGGCAGATGCCCAGCACCGGCCGGTCCGCGGCCAGCGCCGCGCGCAGCA
>DATEJJ010000442.1:0-20520 GCA_035278125.1 Rugosimonospora sp. | reverse complement strand
CCCTCCACAGTAGACCGCCGCCCGCCGCCAGCAGTGCCAGCCCCGCCACCGCGAACACGCCGTACCCGGTGTGCAGCGTCGCGGCGACCAGGTCCGGCGAGAACACCTCGGTGAGCGGCCGGCCGGCCGCGTACACGCCCTGCACCAGCAGCGCCGCCACCGCCGTGGCGACACTGGCCAGGTAGCCGCCCAGCACGAGGCGCCGTGCCCGCGGATTGTCCCGGCCCGCCGGCCAGCACACCGCGAGAAAGCCAAGGCCGCCCACGAACAGCGCGAGCGCGGCGAACCCGAGGCCGCGGACCAACCAGAAGAGGGTACCGGTACCGCCCGGCGGCGTGACGCCGGTGACGCCGGACAGCGGGGCAGCCTGCGCGTTCCCGACGGTGAACAGGACCGACCCGTCGACCGGGTGCGAGTCGGCCGAGATGACCCGCCACACCGCGACGTACCCCCCGTCGGGCAGGTCGGGCGGTACCGGCAGGCGGATCCAGTCGGCGTGCCCCGGTACCCGCGCGGCACCGGACCGGCTCACCTGCCGGCCGGCACCGTCCAGCAGGCGTACCGCGCCGGTCACCGGCGTCACCTGCTCGCTGAACCGCAGCACGACCTCGGCCGGCGCGCGGTCGAGGTGCGCGCCGGAAGGTGGCGTGCTGCCCACCAGCTCCGCGTGCGCGGCCGCCGGCGTAGCAGTCAACAGCAGGTAGCCGAGCGCCAGCAGCACAGCGGCGGCCGGGGCGCGCCACCGGCGGCGCATCAGGCACCGCCCGCGCTGTCGGGGTGGAGCAACCCGAGCAGGTACGCGGTTGCCACCGCCTGCGCGCGGTTGTGCACGCCGAGCTTCTGGAACAGGTGGCCCTGCGCGTTCTCCACGGTCTTCTCCGCGATGCCCAGGGTGCGCGCGGTCTGCCGTACGGTGTGGCTGCGCCCGATCGAGCGCAGGATGTCGTGCTCCCGCGCGGTCAGCTCGGGCGGCGTGGCGCGCCGGTGCGCGACGTTGCGCAGCGCCGAGCTGATGAACGGCTGGTTCGCGCTACTGTCCATGACCAGGTACCCGCTGGCGACCAGAGCCACCACCGAGATCAGCCGATCCTCGACGTGCTCCACCGGTACCACCGCCAGCGCACCGCTGTACAGCGCCAGCGAGATGCACTCCCGGTTCACCGGCCCGTCGTGTACCAGGATCACGGTCCGGCCCAGGTTCTCCGCCATCCGCCAGTGCTCCGGTCGCGGGTTGACCAGTACCCGCACCACCGGCCCGCGGTGCCAGCGCAGCCACTGCACGTGCCCGCGCGGCCCGGTGCCGTGGTCGCGCAGCACCGGCAGCCCGTGTGCGATGAGCGTGCGTACCACCCGATCGAAGTCCTCACCGGAGCGTCCCAGCGCCACCATCATCGGCAACCGTCCCGGCTCCTCGCCGGGCAACGGCTCGGGTACCAGTGCCGGGTGCGGCGGACCGTCAAGCGTGGTACCGCCGCCGGCCGGTTCGGGTCCCGGAACGTCCAGCAGGCCCAGCGCGGCCGCCCGGACCACCGCCTGCACCGCGCTGACCGCGCCCAGCTTGGCGTACGCCCGCCGCTTGTGGTTTTCCACGGTGCCAGGGCTGATGCCCAGCCGGTGGGCGATCTCGACGGCGGTGTGCCCGGCCGCCATGAGCATGAGGATCTGCCGCTGCCGATCACTCAACCCGTTGTCCGCCGGCGAGGCCGGCAACACGCCATCGGAGACCTCGCGCAGCGCGGCGACGACCGCGCCGAGCCCGTGCGAGTAGGGGACGGCGGCACTGGCCACCCGCTGGACCGGCGGGCTGTCCGGGCCCGGTTCCCCGTTGTACATCAGCACCAGGCGGCCCCCGGGGACATGGTGCTGCAGGACTCCGCAGTCTTCGATGGCTTTGGCGCTGTCCGCACCGGCGTCCACGATCAGAACGTCCGGGCGTTCCAGGGCGCAGAGGGTCAGTGCCTCGCCCCGGTGTGCGACGTGACCGGCGACCCGGAACGCTGGCAGGGTCTCCAGATACGCTGTCAGCACCTCCCGCCGCAGGCGGTCCAACGACTGGATGCCGATCCGGACAGACGGAACCCCGATTCGGCGGTGCACACCGATCTCCGCCATGGTGCGTCTCCTCCCGCAAAACGACGAGCGCGGGCACCCCGCGCCGCCTGTGCCGCACGGTACAACGCATCGACATTTTCCTCTAGATCAATGGAGGAAGGCGCGTGGAGTTACTTCTCACACGGGCCGTCGCGCATTTCCCGCGTGGACACACAATAGCTAAAAGCCCTTGGGGGTGTCGTATTCCGTGCGGCTCACCACCGGACCGGCAACTCGTGCACACCGTACTGGTGCTTGTCGTGTTGGAACCGCAGCTGCTCGACCGGTACCGCCAGCCGCATCGTGGGTACCGCGCGGGCCAGGGTGCCGAACGCGGTCTGGAGTTCCATCCGGGCCAGGTGCTGGCCCACGCACCGGTGGCTGCCGTGGCCGAACGCCACGTGCCGCCGCGCGTCCCTGGTGATGTCCAGCGCATCCGGCCCGGCGAATTCCCGCTCATCCCGGTTGGCCGAGGAGATCGACACGATCACCGCATCCCCGGGGCGGATCCGGGCACCGGCCAGGACCAGCTCCGCGCGGGCCACGCGGGGTACCCCGTCCGTGACGATCGTGTGGTACCGGAGCACCTCGTCGACGGCGCGCGCGAGTAGCGCCTCGTCCGCCCGGATCGCGCGCCACCAGCCGCGGTTGGCGAGCAGGCTGACCGCGCCCAGGCCGAGCGTGTTCGAGGTGGTGGAGTGGCCGGCGACCAGCAGGAGGTGGCACAGGTCGACCAGTTCCCGGTGCTGTATCCGGCCGGGCCGCAGCTGCTCCACCACCAGGCGCCCGATCAGGTCCGGCCCCGGGTTCCGGGTCTTCGCCGCGACCAGCCGGTCGACGTACCCGCGCAGCTCGTCCAGCGCGGCCGCCGCCCGCGCGTCCGTCCGGGAGACGGCGATCCGGCTACGCCCCACGAAGAACGGCAGATCGGCGTCGGGTATCCCGAGCACATGGCACACCATGAGGGCCGGCAACGGTACCGCGAACACGTCCACGAGATCGGCCGGCTGCCGGCAGTTCAGCAATTCGGCGAGTTGCGCGGCGGCGATCCGCTCGGCGACCGGGCGCAGCTTCCGCACCGCGCCCACGGCAAAGTGGTGCGCCAGCATCTGCCGGATCTCCCGGTGCCGCGGGTCGTCGAGCCGGGTCAGCCCGCCCCGGTCGGTAGGGAACACCTGGGTCGGGTTGATCGACGGGAAGTTCGGGTCGGTGGCGTCCGAACTCAACCGCGGGTCCGCAAGCGCGGCGCGCACCTCGCTCATCCGGGTGACCAGCCACGCCTGCTGGCCGTTCCACAGCCGTACCCGGGCCACCGGCTGCCGCCGCCGCAGCTCGCCCAGCAGCGGCGGCGGGTCCAGCGGGCGGCCCCTCGGCGCGGGGAACGGTATCGGTGTCGTCATCGATGCTCCCCATGAAGGGTCGTGACCCATTCCTAACACCGACCAGGACGCCGGCATATCAACCGGGGTCGCCGGCTCTCCCCCGGGGGTCGTGCCCAATCCGCGCCACCGCACACCTCACCAGCCCGTTGCATGCCACGCTGAAGCCGTCCGCCGCCAGGGAAGGAAACCTCCATTGACAACGTGGATCTCCCAGCGCTTCGGCCAGTTCACGTACTTCGACGAGCAGCTGGGTCACCCCGCCTGGGCCGGGAAGAAGGTGCTTGATTTCGGCGGCAACGTCGGGAACCTTCTCGTCGGCGAGGAGGTACCCATCGCGCCGGTGGACTACTGGTCCATGGATGTGTCGCGCGACGCGATCGTCGAAGGACAGCGCCGACACCCGGATGCACACTTCATCTTCTACGACCGCTACAACTTCGAGTACAACCCCACGGGCCGCATCGGCCTGCCCCTTCCGGACCCTGGTGTGCGGTTCGATGTCATCGTGGCCTGGTCCGTCTTCACCCACAACAACCAAGCCGAGCTGCTGGACCTGGTGGGCCAGGCGCGGACACTGCTGGCACCGGGCGGGTCGCTCGCCTTCAGCTTCCTCGATCCACAGTGGACACCGCCGCCCGGATGGGCACGGCCGGGGGACTGGCCGGGACTGTCCAACCTGCACCGGCTACTGATGGACCGGAAGAAGGTCGACACGCCGGCCGACTGGACGCCGACCGAGGCACTGACCAGAGCCGCCCGCAGAGAATTGACCTACGTCACGCTGGTCAACAGCGAGGAGTTGTGTTTCGACCCGGATGACGACGGGATATCGCCGGGCAGCCCGCCGCAGCGGTACATTGCCTTCTGCACGGTACCCCACATGCACACCCTCTTCCCGGATGCCGTGGTGCTACCGCCGGTACGCCCCGAGCGGCAGCATTGCGTGGTCCTCCGGGGTTGACGGCGATCCGCTCCCGAGTGTCCGGGGAGGTCCACAGTGGACAGACCATACCGCTACGCGGACGAGGAGCCGTACCGGCTCGATCCGACTCCGCTGTACGCGACGCTGCGCCGCGAGCAGCCGGTCGCCGCGGTCAGCACACCGTACGGGGAGCCCGGATGGCTGGTCACCCGGTACGACTCGGTGAAAACCGTCCTGAGTGATCCCCGGTTCAGCCGCGCCGGCGCGGTAGCCGCCGGCGACCGGCTGCCCCGGGCCAGCTCGTTCGCCCCCCTCGCCAATCCGCTGTCGTCGACCGATCCGCCCGAACACACCCGAGTGCGCCGCCCGGTTCTCGGCGCGTTCACCAAGAACCAGGTGGAGCGCTACCGCCGCCGCACCCGGGAAATCGCCGACACACTCGTCGACGACCTGCTCGCCGCCGGCGGACCGGTGGACCTGTGTGACGCATTCGCCAAGCCACTGCCCACCACCCTGGTCGGGGAGATCTTCGGCGTACCCCCGCAGGACCGGGTCCAGTTCAAGCAGTGGTCGACCCCGGTACTGAGCCGCACCCGGCACACCAGCGGGCAGATCGCCGCCGCGCAAGCCAGGCTCCACGGGTACCTCCACCGCCTGGTCACCCGCAAACGCGCGCACCCCGGCGACGACCTGCTCAGCGACCTGCTCCGTACCCACGCCGGACAACACACCATCACCGAGGACCAACTGGTCGCCATCACCGCCAGCCTGTTGCTCAACGACAGCATCGCCAACCAGACCGCCAACTTCTGCTACCAGTTGCTCACCAACCCCGAACAGCTCGCCTGGCTGCGGTCGCACCCCGCGCGGCTACCGGCAGCGGTCGAGGAACTCCTGCGGTACGTGCCGGTCGGGGTGGACGCGCCCAGCGGCGCCCAAGGACACCCCCGGATGGCCCTGACCGATGTCCACCTTGACGGTACGACGATCCGTGCCGGCGACTTCGTCCTGCCCTCGATCGTGTCCGCCAACCGTGACGAACGGGTATTCGCCGACGCGTACCGGCTCGACCTGTCCCGTACCCGGAACCCGCACATCGCCTTCGGCTACGGCACGCACCACTGCCCCGGCGCGGAACTGAGCCGGATGACCCTCCAGGTCGCACTGGGCACACTGCTGCGCCGGTTACCGGACCTCCAACTGGCGGTACCGCCGGACCAGGTGCCGTGGATCCACGGCATGATCGTACGAGGACTGCACAGCCTGCCCGTCCGCTGGTAAAGACGCCGTAGTCCTGGCTAGCCATCGGGTCGGTCAGCGGAACCAGCGCGACGGGTGGCCGCGTCGGGTGTCTGCGGCAGCCTCCACCCGGCTATCGATGCGCGGCGGCCACCGGTTGCCGACCGTGCCGTGCCGGACGCGCGGCGCGATGATGCGATGACGCGATGACCGAGGAGCGCAGGCGCGACCTGCCGGCTCAGCAGTGTGTCCAGCCCAGATGGTAGGTGGAGCGGGCGCTGCTGTCGGTGGAGTCCATCGCGATGAAGCTGGTGGTGGCCGCCGGGTCGGAGGTGCCGGTGGCAACCACCAGTTGAGTGTCGATGCTGAGCACCCGGGTTGCGCCGCAGGCACCGTACACGGGTGTCGCCGGCACGTCAGTGGTTTGCCAGTCGTCGCTGAACGGGCCGGTGAACGGGTAGACCCGGTACGGCGGCTTCGCGGTGCCGTTGACATAGAAGATCGCGGACTGCGTCGCGCTGGCTCCGGTAGCGAGGCTGGCGAATCCTCGGTAGTCGACACTGTCTACGGCGTCCGCGTACCCGGCGGGTGGTCGCAGCTGGACGTTGATCCGGCAGTCCTGTACCCCGTCGTTGCGGCCGGCTCCCACGCCGACCTGTGCCAGGTAGCCGCTGTAGGTGACGGTGAAGGCCGTGTTGTCTGGCGACATCGCCACGGCGGTGGTGCCGGGCCGGCAGCCCGAACCGGTGACGTTCAGCACCGTGATGCCCACCGAACCTGACGGCGGAGCGGGGGTGCCGGCCGTGCGCGGCGCTGGACCGGCGGCGCCCGTGGTGGTGGTGAGGAGGGCGGCGAGCCAGACCGCCAGCACCCGGTGGTCGGTTCTGTCCACGTTCGGCATCCCTTCGGTCAACGGGCCCCGGCCGCCATCATATGAGCCATCGTCGATTGCTGAGGCCGGCCCCGGTTGTGACCAGGTCGATGGTGAAGGGTGACGAGTGTGGTTGTCGTGCGGTGGGTGCTGGTGGTGCTGGTTGGCGCGGCGCTGCTGCTGACCGCCGCCGGCAGCGCAGGCGCCTGGGCCACCAGCCACATCCACCGGTGCGCGGCCACCCAGCGGTATCCCACCCAAGGGTCGGCGTGGCGTTCCCGCGCATTCGCCGTGGCGGGTTGCCATGCCTGGCAGCACCTGCACCACCATGCCCGGCACCACGCCGTCCACCCGGTGGCGCCGGAACGCACCACCAGCCCGTCACCCGGGCCCGTGGCCTGACCCACACGCGCCGGCCGCGGTATCCGCCGGCCCGGCCGCCGGGCTCCGATCGCGCTCGGCATTCGAGACGATCTGCGTGATGCGGTGCCCGTCCGGTGCGGCGGTCACGGCGGGGGAGCGGTGCCGCGCCCCCGCCGAGACGCATCAGTGAGCCGACCGCATCCAGCGGCAGCTGCCTGACAGGGCCGTTCGTTTCAGAACTGGCTGGTGCACTGGCCGGGGCCGTCGAAGCAGGCCCACGCCAGCACCGTGCCGTCCACCATCGCCGTCCAGGTCGCACTCTGCCCGAGGCCGGTCGAGTCGTGGTGACCGCCGTTCGCGTTGAGTACCTGGAAGTGCCAGCCGAACTGCCCCGGGGTCATCCGTGCCCAGTTTGCCTTGCAGGACGGGCTGTAGCGCAGTTCGAGCCGGACACCGTCGACGAACAGCGGGTTGACCTTCGCCGGGTTCGTCGGCGTGATCGCATCGTTCTGGCAGGTGGTGGTCGACGGGTCCAGCCCGTCGCAGGTGCGGCCGGTACAGGTCACCAACGGATGCACGGCGGCCGGGGCCGCGCTCGCGGTGCCCCCGGTCAGTGCCAGCATCCCCAGTGCCAACCCGACCGTGAGCACCGCCGAAATCTTACGCATGGTCGTCCCCCATTCCCTTGTCGGTTGTGGTCCGGCCATCACTGTGCGGCTCCCCGCTGCTGGAAAGCATCGGGTTGACGCTGGAAAGCACCGGATGACAGCCGGAAGTGAACGGGCTTGACACGACGCGGTGACGTCGGGGTCTGCGACTACCGCCGGCTCATTCGCTTGTGGTACACCGGTTCAGGTCGTTGGACCACAGCCCCTGGACGTCGAAACTGCCGGTGGACAGGGTGATTCGCCGGTCGGAGTCGATGCAGGCGTCGCCGATCTCGCCGTTGCCGCCGTTCCAGCCCGCGGCGGGGAAGATGTCGGTGACTGACTCGGCGTACTCGTGTGTTTCGGTGGATTCGTAGCCGTCGAGCAGGCGGCCGCCGCCGAGGGTGGTGCAGGCGCCCGCCCCGGAGTCGGGGACGTAGGGCAGGTTGGTGAATCCAATGGTGCCGAACTGCGACGATCCGGAGCTGTGCCAGGCGCAGAACCCGCTTCCCGGGAAGCCGTCGGGGTGGGTACCGCTGGCCGAGGCGATCACGTATTGGGCGTTGAGGTTCGGGCTCTGGCTCGTGTTGCCGAAGTGCTGCGCCGCGCGTACCGCCTCGGCCTGGATCTGTGCGCCGCTGGCGTTGGTCGGGGCCTTGGCACCGTTGTCGAACCAGGTGCCAGCCAGCGGGCTGGACGCCGGATGCTGGATGTGGATGCCGGCCTTGCCGCAGGTGGTGGTTCCGGCCGGTACGCCTTCGCAGTACTGGTTCATGATGGTCCCCCAGTTGTCCGCTGATCCGTCCAGCCCGCGGAAGAGGTTCTGCAGGTCGGAGGCGGCGCCGGCCGGGTCGCGGGACCACTGGGAACCCCAGAAGACGAGATACACCCGGGGGGTTGGCGTCACGACGCCGGTGCTCGCACTTGAGCCCACCGCCAGGGTGCTGGCACTCAACGGTCGTGCCTGTCGCCGGTCAAGGGGCTTGCGTCCGTACCGGTGGATCGGGTCCGCCTGGACGGTCGGGTGGTCGCTGGCGGCCGCGACGCCTGCCGAACCGCCGACGAGCGCGAGGACCGTCAGGGCGATCAGCGTGGATCCACGGCGCAGTGGGCTGCGGGGCACTGACATGGATTGCTCCTGGGAGAGGTGTGGAGTGGACGGGTGGTGGGACTGGCCCGGCGCGCCACAGGCGAATGGCGGGTAACCCGACACTCGGCAAGGAAAGCCTTTTCCTCCGGGTTCTCGAAGGCTATCCGCCGTCCCCGATCATGTCAATCGGCATACATCAATAGAATGTGACGGCAGCGCGGCAGCAGGCGACCCTGTGTGGCTGTCGATGGGTAGCATCGGCGGGCGTGACCACTCGTCTGCGTAGGTCGATCGGCCTGCTACTCGTCGTGCCGGCCTTGATCGTGCTCATCTGGTCGTACGTGTGGCCCAGCGCCTGGACGGTGTGGGCCAGCCTCCAGCGACTCAACTCGCTGACCGGCTCGTCCGGCGGCATGACCACCCGCAACTACGCGGCGGTGTCCTCGGCCCTCGGGTCGGCATTCGGCTTCACGCTGCGGCTCGGGCTGCTCCCGCTGCTGATGGTCATCGTGGTCGCCCCGCTGCTGGCGCTCGCCGCGCACCGGGCCGGTACCCGTTCCCGGTGGGCCACCCGCGCCGTGCTGGCCATCCCGCTGGCCTGCTACACGCCGGCCGGGCTGGCCGTCGCGTGGAGCGTGGACCGCCACCCCGAACTGTCGAGCCCGGCGACTGCGGGAACCGGCGTCGCGGTCGCGGTCTGGTTGACCACCCTGGGACTCGCCGTCGCGATCGGTGTGACCCTGTTCCTGGCCGCCCTGCGCCGTCGCGATCCGGGCCGTTCGCCGTGGCCGGCCTTCGCCGTGGTGGGCGTGCTCGCGTTGCTGACCGTGCTGGCCGTCTCTGTCCAGCAGTTCGTCTTCCCGGAGGCGATGACCGCGGGCGGCCCGGCGAACTCCACCCAGACACCGGAACTGCTCATCCTCGGTACCGGCTTCGAGCGGTTCGACATCGGGTCGGCCGCGGCGATATCGACCGTACTGCTGCTGATCCTCGCGGTCTTCGGAGTGGTGGCCACGGTGGTGCTGGCGGCGTCCGGGGCCCGGCTGGAGTTCGACGAGGCGTACCGATCCGCCGAGGACCAGCGGCACCTGACATCGGGCCGGCTGGTCGCGATCGCCGCCACCGCGGCCGGGCTGCTGATCGTACTGATCCTGACCGTGGTCGGGCTGTGGCCATGGCTGCACGGCCTGTTCACCGCACACGCCACGCTCCCCGACGGAACGAGTACGGCGTCGGTGCTCGCCAACACCTGGCTGCCGCCGTTCGTCTCGACCCTGGTGGCTGTGGCGGTGGCGCTGCTGGGTGGCTTCGGTATCGGCTGGCTGCGTCCGCTCGGCCGGGGCAGCCTGCTCGTGCTGCTGCCGTTCGCGCCGTGGCTGTTCGTCGGCAACGGGGTGCTCGCGGTCCGGGCGTACTTCGCCGGCGCCCAGTCGCACACGCCGAACTCGTTCCTCGGCCTGATCCCGCCGTTCCCGGTGGTACCGGCGCTGTTCGTGTTCACCCTGCTGTTCTTCGGCCTGGGCGAGGCGACCGGCGCCCGGTGGTGGCCGCGGGTACTCACCGCGACCGCGCCGATGGTGCTGCTGGTCTTCGGCGCCACCTGGGTGGTCCAGACGCAGGACACGTTCTGGCAACTGACGGCGGCTACCGATCCCCGCCACGAGACGGCCGTGGTGGTGCTTCTCACCCAACGCGGGCAGTACGTCGCCCAGCCCGGCCAGATACCGTTCGACCTTCTCACCCCGGTACCGCTGGTCGTGGTGATGCTGCTCGCCGCGCTCGCGCTCCAACTCGGGTACCTGGACCGGTTGGCGTTCCGGGTCGGCAAGCACGACCTCGAGCCGGCACCGCCGACCGGCGGGCCGCCACCACCGTGGCCGATCCGGTAGCGCGGCGTTTGTCTGGGGTGGTCGACGCCGGAGTCGCCACACCGTGACGCGTCGGCCGCGGTCACCACCTTTGTATTCGCGCCGTCGACTCCGGGGCTGTGGGCCATCCTCCCGGCCGGGCGCCGCGCGGCTGACTGGTGCGTGGGCGGCGTGCGGATACGAGCAGGTTGCGGACCGCGGTTCGGGATACCGATGGTGCCGCCTGCTCCAGCCAGTCAAGCGGCGTGCGGTCGCGGCTGTCCCGGGCGTACGGGTCTGCGCCGTGCTCGATGAGAACCTCGATGGTGCGCAGGAAGCCTGCCTTGGCGGCGTAGTGCAGTGCCGTCGCGTTGAGAGCCCGGACACCCGTCGTACTCTCCGGTTCACCGGTACGGCGGTCGGTCGCGCTGGCGCCGTACCGCAGGAGTGCGCGGACATACTCCGGGTCATCCTTGCGCCCCTGGTTTCCGGTACAGCTGGCACCGATCCAGGAACCCGACGAGCCGATCGTCGCGCCGTGGCTGGCGAGCAGCGGGGCGAGTTCGGGATGAAGGACCCAGCGTCCAACGCCGATCCGGGTCGCGTCCGCCCCGTGGGCCAGCAGCAGCTCGACCATGTCGGTGCTGCTCCGCGCGGCGGCACCGCGCAACGCCCGCGCGTAGGGTCGACCCGGTCGGGTGACGTGCCCCAGGAGGAGGCGTAGCGCCGCGCCCTGCCCGCCCGCGACGGCGTGTTCGACGGGCGTGATGTCAAGGACATCGACCGCCGGATCTGCCGCCCCGGCGAGGCCGGGATCGGCCGTGAGCATCCGGTCGAGTGGGGCGAGGTCGCCGAGGTACGCGGCGGTGAAGACGTCATCGTTGGCGCCCGCGGCCAACAGCAGCGACTCGACCGCGCCGCGGCGTTTCATCCTGGCCGCGCACAGCGGCGTCACGAAGACCACGCGCTCGAACGCGATGCCGGTGACACCGACCGGTAGGTGGCACGGATGGTCCGCTCCGGCGCCGCGGTCCAGCAGCATCTCCACGACTTCGGCGCGGCCGGCCAGGACGGCCGCCTGCATTACCGCCGCGGCGTACGACGGGTGTAGCAGATCCGGTGCCTCCGCTAGCGCGGCGCCGAGTCCGGTGACATCGCCGCGGTGGGCCAGGTTCTTCGCGCCCGCCACGCTACGGGCGCCGGTACCGCACCAGGCCACCGCCTTCTGGCCGTGGCTGCTCGGGGCCACCTGCCGGTTGACGAGGGCCAGGGCGAGATGGTGGACCTCCGCAACGATCGTCCGGCGGTCGTTGTCGGCCGCGACCGTGGCCTCGATCGCCCGGCGGAAGTGTCCCAGCCAGCGGCCGGCGAGCGAGGGCGTGATCGGCAGACCGTCGTGGCGGTGCTTCATGCCCGCGTACGCCTGCTCGCTGTAGCGACGGGGTCCGCCCAGCCACTCGGCGAAGAACAGCTTCTGCATCGACCGGCCGCCGGCCAGATCGCGGGGGAACAACGGGCGCAGTTGGTCGTCGTGGGCGATCCCCTCGTAGAGCAGGTCCACCAGTCGGTCGATCGTCGGCTGGCCGCCGACGCGCACGAACAGTTCGGTGCCGCGGAACGGTCGGAACCCCTGCGGGTGATCCAGCAGTCTGCGATGCTCCAGGCACGCCGGACAGGCAGAGCCCGGTTCTGCGCCGGCCTTCTCTCCCGCGGTCGTCTGGTTCTTCGGCATGGCTGCTTCCATCCCCGCGAGACCCGCGGTGCCGTCATGCAGCGCGGGCGCAGACGGCGGCGGCGGACGGCGTGCGGATCATGCCGTAGCAGAGATGCTAACACTCGCCGCCGGCAGGCGCCCCGGCCATGGCGGCCGGAAACCCTCAGGTCCGGACGGTCAGCCCCAGGCGGCGGCGGACCAGTCGTCGCTCGTCCAGTAGTGGCCGTCCCAGGTTCCACCGGACCAGTAGTGGCCGGACCAGTAGTGGCCGGTCCAGCTCGGGTCGGCCCACGGCTGGGCGGCCCAGTTCAGGCCGGTCCAGGTCGCGGCGCCCCAGGTGCGGGAGGCCCAGGAGGTACCGGTCCAGCCGTCCCCGGCGAACCGGTTGCCCATCCACACGCCACCCGCCCACGCGGTACGGGCCTGGGATCTGGCGGCCCAGGCGGTTGTGCTGAACGGGCCGAAGATGCTGTTCTCGCCGGACAGCACGGTGCTGCCGACCACGACGTGGGACGAGCCGCGGGTGTCTTCGAGCAGCCCGGTACCGCTGGACCAGATGGTGCGCGGCGTGAACGCGGGGATCGGCTGGTACACCGCGCGGGCGATGTTGAGCATCTTGCGGCCGTCGGCGATGATCGTGGCGCTGGCGGTCAGCACCTGTACCACCTGATCCGGCGTCAGGGTCGGGCGGGCCTGCAGCAGCAGTGCCACTCCGGCCGAGGTGACGGCGGTGGCTTGCGAACTGCCGGAGCCGCGGAACAGGTAGTCGCCCTGGCGGGCGGCCGGGTACTGGGTGTCGATACTGGAGCCGGGGTTGCGCAGCGACAGGATGCCTTCGCCGGGTGCCACCAGGTCGTAGGTAATGGTGACGTTGCTGCCGTTGTTGAATGTGGACGCGGTGTCGTCGGCGTTGGTGAGGGTGCCGTAGGTCGCGGCGGAACCGACCGACAGGACGAACGGGTCGATCGCCGGGTCGCTCATCTTGGTGTGCGGTCCGTTGCCGGCGGCGGCCACGACGACGATTCCGGCCTTCCACGCCTGCTCGACGGCGGCCATCACCGGGTCGGTGTAGTGGGAGGGTTCGCCGCCGGTGCCGTACGCGAGGTTGACCACCCGGATCGGGTACGCCGGGTCGTCGTTGCGGTGCTGCACGACCCAGTCCAGCGCGGCGATGATCTGCGTGATGTCCACGGCGCCGCTGGCCGCACCCACCTTGATGGAGGTCAGTTTGGCCTTGGGCGCTAGGCCGACGTTGCCCGTGTAGGTGCCGTTGCCCACCATGATGCCGGCCATATGTGTGCCGTGGCCGTAGGTGTCCAGGTACCGCAGCGCGGGTGCCTGCGACTCGAACGACAGGTCCGGGCCGTTGACGACCTGGCTCGCCGGCAGGCCGTCGACCGGCGCCACCCCGGTGTCGATCAGGGCGATGCCCACACCGGCGCCGGTGAGCGTGGCCGCCGGCCCGGAACTGGCCCCGATCATCGTGCGCACGTCGGACAGGCGCGCCGATACGACGGTACTGGCCGAGCCCATCCACTGGCCCTGCCAACCACCCGGGATCGGGGGACGGCCAGCGGCCACCGGCGCCGTGGCCGCGACGACCGCCACCGCCAGGATGCCCAGACGCACGCCTGCGAACCGGCCTGCCGCCGGGAAGGCACGCAGCTGCCACATAAGCCGAACTCCCGTCTACCACGACCCGGCCGGGGGACATCCGCCACGCGGTGGCGGAAAGGCCCGGGTACCGCTGTCCCCACGCTCCGGTGCGGCGGTTGCTGATCGGGTAGCCACCGGTTGCAACATGGTTGCTCCGGGTGGCGCGTGATGACGGCACGCCCGTGCCCCGGGGTGATTGACCGCGTGCCGGCTACTGCGCCTTGGTGAAGCTGAACGCCGCGTAGTCGTTGTCCGTGACCTCGGCGATCATCCGCTGGAGTGTGTACCGTCCGGTCGGGTTGAGGAGTTGCTTCACCGGTTTGCCGGGGATGTTGGCGCCGTAGAAGTAGCTGCTCTTCAGGAACGAGGAGCGCGCCTCGCTGCCGTCCATGAGGTCTGTCCACTCCTGCTCGGCGGCCGTGCTGACTTCGATGGCGTGGTGGCCGAGTTCGCGGGTACGGCGCAGCGCGGCGGTGACGAAGTCGACCTGGTCGCCGGAGTACCGGGGATTGTTGCCCAGCGCGCCGTGGGGTCCGCCGGGGAAGAAGAAGTTGGGGAAGCCCGCGGTCGTGATGCCGAGGAAGGTGCGGGGGCCGTCCGCCCAGTGCCGCTCCAGGGGGAGGCCGCCGCGGCCCCGGACGCCGAGGCGGTTGAGGGCGCCGGTGCCGAAGTCGTAGCCGGTGGCCCAGATGATGATGTCGTACTCGCGCGGGCCGTCGCCGGTCTCGATGCCGGTTTCCGTGATGCGCGCGATCGGGGTGTCACGCAGCGAGACGAGCGTGACGTTGGGCTTGTTGTACGCCTCGAAGTAGCCGGTGCCGAACGGGGGCCGGCGCCCGCCGTAGCCGTGGTCCTTCGGGATCAGTTTCTCGGCGGTCTGCGGGTCCGTGACGATTTCGCGGATCCTGTCCGCCATGAAGGCGCACCATTCGGCGTTGATGGCGGGGTTGGACGTCATGTCGAAGTAGTGCTCGGTGAGCTTGGTGAAGCCGGGTCCGTTCCAGATCTTCGCGTAGAACGCCTGGCGCTGCTGCGGGGTGTCCTGCTCGCCGCGGCGCAGGTTGAGGACGTGGAGGAAGCCGCTGGGTGAGGTGTGCAGTGTCTGCGCGATGGTCTCGTAGTTGGCCTGGAGTTCGGCCTGTTCCGCGGCGGTGATGGGGGCGTTGTTCAGCGGCGTGCACCAGTCGGCCACCTGCTGGTACACGGTGAGGTTGGCGACCTCGTCGGCGATCGCGGGCACGATCTGTACGCCGCTGGAGCCGGTACCGATGAGGGCGACGCGGGTGCCGGTGAAGTCGACGGGGGTCTGCGGCCAGCGTCCGGTGTGGTACTGGGCGCCGTGGAAGTCCGCGCGGCCGGGGATGTCCGGGGTGTACGGCACCGACAGGATGCCGGTGGCCGCCACGAGGAACCGGGCGCGCAGTTGCGTCCCGTCCCCGGCCGTGACCGTCCAGGTGGCGAGTGTCTCGTCGTAGACCGCGGAGGTCACCTTCGCGCCGAAGCGGATGTGGCGGCGCAGGTCGAACCGGTCGACCACGTAGTTGAAGTACCGCTCGATCTCGGGCTGGCCCGCGTACCGTTCGGACCACTGCCACTCCTGCCACAGTTCCTTGGAGAACAGGTAGCCGTACGTGTAGCTCTCCGAGTCGAAGCGCGCCTGCGGGTAGCGGTTCCAGAACCAGGTGCCGCCGACGCCGTCACCCGCCTCCAGCAGCGTCACGGAGAACCCCGCCTCGCGGGCCCGGTACAGCTGGTAGATGCCCGTGACGCCCGCGCCGACGACCACGACGTCGATCTCGGCCTCCGCCGGTACGCTCATCTGCCCTCCATCACCAGGGTCGGCCGCCTCCGAGACCCGAGCTAGTATTCGACCGGTCGGTCCAAAGCGATGAGCCCGAGCCTAGACGACCGATCAGTACAATGCCACTGGCATGCGGGCGGCGGTCGACGTGGACCGCCGGTGGAGGGAGGGGCATCGTGACCGAGCGTTGGAAGCAGCGTCCGCCCGGTTCGACGTGGGGTGACTGGGGCGAGGACGACGAACTCGGCCGGATCAACCTGCTCACCGCCGAGAAGGTCCTCGAGGGCGTCCGCGAGGTGCGGCACGGTACGACCTTCAGCCTCAGCCTGCCGCTGGACTATCCGGGCGGCTCGGCCCTCAACCAGCGGCGGTACCCACCCATCCTCAAGCCGACCGAGGACCTGCACCACAAGCCGGACACCTTCTACAACGTCGTCGCCCGCGAGTCGATCTCGCCCAACCTGATCGACGTGTGGTCCGACGACGTGGTGACCCTCTGGTTGCAGTACTCGACCCAGTGGGACTCCCTGGCCCACCAGGGCGCCGAATTCGACGCGGACGGCGACGGTGTGGCGGAGCCGGTGTACTACAACGGGTTCCGGGCCGGCGCCGACATCGTCGGGCCGGCGGAGGATGCCAAGGGCGACGGCAGCGGCAGCGTCAGCGTCGCGCGCCACCTCGGCCTGGAGCACATGGCCGCGCACGGGGTACAGGGCCGCGGCGTCCTGGTGGACCTCGCCCACCACCTCGGCTCCCGCTGGCAACCGGTCAACCTGAAGACGCTTCAGGAGATCATGGCCGCCGACAGTGTCGTGGTCGCGCCGGGCGACATGCTGCTGCTGCACACCGGATTCGCCACCCAGGTCCTCGCCTGGGAGCGCCGCCCGGACCCGGTCGCGATCCACGCCACCGCCGCGTACCTCGACGCACACGACCCGGCGCTGCTGGACTGGATCGCCGAGTCGCAGATCTCGGCGCTGATCGCGGACAACTATGCGGTGGAAGGGCTCGACGGCCACCGGGACCCGAACCCGCACACCCTGCTGCCGATCCATCACCTGTGCCTGTTCAAGCTCGGCGTACCGCTGGGCGAACTGTGGTACCTGCACGACCTCGCGGCCTGGCTGCGCGAGCACGGGCGCAGCCGCTTCCTGCTCACGGCGCCGCCGCTGCGGCTGCCCGGGGCGCAGGGCAGTCCCCTGACGCCCGTCGCCACCGTCTGAGCGCGCCCGGGGAAATCGTGTACGGTCACCCGGATACCAACAGATCGTGCAGCACGCCCGGCGGCGGCCCGCACGACGATGGCAAGGATCGGTGAGATGCCTCCAACCCGGAGGGAGCGCGGCAGGACCGACCGCTACCACCGCATGCGCGAGCAGGTGGTGGACGTCGCGGTGGAGCTGTTCTCCAGGAACGGCTACGCCAGCACCGGTGTGGCGGACATCGGCACGGCCGCCGGGCTGGCGCGCGGGGCGTTGTACTACTACATCGGCTCCAAGGAAGCGCTGCTGGCCGAGATCCACGACCGGGTCATGGATCCGC
The DNA here is from genome assembly GCA_035278125.1 of Rugosimonospora sp. Lineage (GTDB taxonomy): Bacteria > Actinomycetota > Actinomycetes > Mycobacteriales > Micromonosporaceae > DATEJJ01. The sequence continues at coordinate 3,355 of DATEJJ010000442.1, read as the reverse complement.
TGCTCGCCGAGGCGGCCGCCATCGCCGACCTGGACGTGAGCTTCCAGGCCCGGCTGCGGCTGCTGTCGGAGTCGCTGCTGTGGCAGATCATCAACCGGCACGACCACGTCTGGGTCTTCCTTCACGAGTACCGCCACCTGCAGGGTGAACAGCGCGAGGACTTCCGAGACAAGCGCCAGCGCTTCGAGTCGCACATCCATTACGTGCTCGCCGACGGGCAGCGCCGGGGCCTGCTGCAAGGCCAGATCCGCGACCTGAACCTGGCGATGCTGGCGTTCCTGAACCTGCACAACTACACGTACCAGTGGCTGGCCGGGCGGGAGAAGCCGCGGGTCGAGGAGCTGTCCCGCTTCTACTGCGAAATCTTCTTCAACGGGGTGGTCGCGAAGCCGGTGGACCAGGCGGCCGCCGACAGCGAACTGGAGCACGGCCGGTCGGTTCTCGAGGCGGTCCGCGCCGCGCGGCGCGAGGCCGAGGCCGCGTTCGAGGACGCGTAGCGCGGTAGCTCACGCCGCGCCGGCCTCCGCGCCGCGGGGAAGCCGGTGGGCCAGGAACCTGCCCGACCACGCCAACAGGTCGGCGGGGACGTAGTAGCCCGTCTCGTCGTTGATCGCGTCCCAGTGCGCGGCGACATCCGCGACCGTCGGCAGGCCGTGGTCGTGCAGGTAGCCCTGCGTCGAGGCGAGGAACACCCGGGCGAAGCGCCCGGCGCCCGCGGTGTAGATCTCCCCGCTGACCGGGCAGCGTTCGTGCGCGAGGTACGCCACCATGGGGGCGACCGCCTCCGGTGGCATTGTCGACTGCCCGGCGGCGGCGTCCTCGCCGGGTGGATCGCCCCCGGCCATGCGGGTGTGCGCGGCCGGCGCGACCAGGTTGACCTTGATGCCGTGCGGCGCGCCGGACAGGGTCGCGCTGCGGGCGAGCCCGATCAGGCCCGCCTTCGCCGCCGCGTAGGCGAGGTTGTTGTCCAGGCCGAACACCCCGGTCGAGGTGGTCAGCACGACCCGCCCGTAGCCCTGCCCGACAAAGTGTGGCCACGCGGCGCGCATGGTGTGGAACGAACCGAGGAGGTGGACGGCGAGGTGGCGCTGGAGGTTGTCGGGGTCGACCTCGGGCAGGCCACCCCACCGGATGATCCCGGCGTTGTTGACCAGGATGTCGATCCGGCCGTACCGGTCCAGCGCGGTGCCGACGGCAGCGGCGCCGCCCGACGGTGTGGATACGTCGTGGGTGTCGGCCGCCGCGTCGCCACCGGACGCGACGATCTCGTCGACGACCGACTGCGCCGGGCCGGTGTCGTAACCGTCGCCCCGCATCGAGCCGCCGACGTCGTTGACGACAACCTTCGCCCCCAACCCGGCGAGGAGGTGGGCGTGGGCGCGACCGATGCCACGGCCGGCGCCGGTGACGACCGCGACGCGCCCGTCGAAGGTGTATTCGCTCATGCGTGACTCCGTCGGTTCACAGTTCTGCGCTACAGTGCTTCCCACTGCAATGTACCGACCGGTCAACACGCGATCCAGGTGGGGAGAGCATGGACTTCACACTCACCGATCCCGAGCGCGAGCTGCTCGACCTCGGACGCACCTACGCGCAGCGGGAGATCGCCCCGGTGGCCGCGCGGGCGTGGCACGAGGAGCGCTGCCCCACCGAGGTGCTGCGCGGCCTGGGCGAGCTGGGCCTGCTCGGCCCGCTGGTACCCGAGAAGTGGGGCGGGATCGGTACCACCACGGTCGGTTTCGTCAGCCTCGCGGAGGCGCTGGCCGCGGTCGACCCGTCGGTCGCGGCGGCCTGGCAGGCGCATTCGACCATCGGTACCCTGCCGTTGCTGCTGTTCGGATCGGACGCGCAGCGCGAGCGGTGGCTGCGGCCGCTGGCCGAGGGCCGGGCGCTGGGCGCGTTCGGGCTGACCGAGCCGGGCGCCGGCTCCGACATCCGCGCGCTGCGGACCCGCGCCACGCGCGCCGCCGGCGGGTGGACGCTCAGCGGGCAGAAGGCGTTCATCTCCAACGCCGGCACCGACATGAGCTACGGCGTCACCGTGCTCGCCCGCACCGGGGAGGAGGCCGACGGCCGGCCACGGTTCGGCAGCTTCATCGTCGAACGCGGCGCGCCGGGCTACACCCAGGGCCCGAAGCTGCGCGGCATCGGGTGGCACGGACTGGACACCCGGCAACTGTACTTCGACGGCGTGTTCGTCCCCGACGACCAGGTCGTCGGGGAGCCCGGCGGCGGCCTGCAGCAGTTCCTCGGCGCGCTGGAGGTGGGGCGCATCGCGGTGGCGGCGCTGTCGCTGGGTACCGCGCAGGGCGCGCTGCGGCTGGCCCTGGAGTACGCCCGGCAGCGCGAACAGTTCGGCGCGAAAATCGCCAGCTTCCAGGCCATCCAGTTCAAGCTCGCGGACATGGCCACCGAGATCGAGGCGGCCCGCTGGCTGACGTTCCACGCCGCCTTCCTGCGGGACGCCGGCCGCCCGTTCCGGAAGGAGGCGGCCATGGCCAAGCTCAAGGCGAGCCGGGTCGCGACCGCGGTGACGAGCGAGGCCGTGCAGATCTTCGGGGGTACCGGGTACATGCTCGAATCCCCGATCGCGCGGTTCTACTGCGATGCCAAGGTACTTGAGATCGGCGAGGGTACCAACGAGATCCAGCACCTCGTCATCGCCCGCGAGCTGGGTTGCTGAGCGCGCCGGCGGGAAACGGGGGCGGGACGATGCGGGCGGCGGTCTGGCACGCGGCACGGGACATCCGCGTCGAGGACGTCCCGGTGCCGGGGGAGCCCGTGCCCGGCGAGGTGCTCGTCGCCGTCGACCTGGCCTGTATCTGCGCCTCCGACCTCGCCGAGTACCGCGACGGCCCGCACGTCATCCCGGTACGCCGGCCGCACCGCCTGTCCGGCCGGACCGCGCCCATCACGCTCGGCCACGAGTTCACCGGCCGGGTCGTGGCCGCCGGTACCGGCGTCACCGGCCTGTCCGCGGGCGACCGGGTGTGCGGCGACGCCTGCCTCCGCTGCGGCAGCTGCTTCTGGTGCCAGCGCGGCGAGTACAACATCTGCTCGTCCGGCGGCTCGATCGGCCTGCACGCCGACGGCGCCTTCGCGCAGTACCTCACGGTCCCCGGCTACACCCTGCACCGGGTGCCGGACGGGGTGGACGACCGGTCCGCCGCCGTCGTCGAGCCGCTGGCGGTCGGGATGCACGGGCTTCGCCGGGGGCGGTTCGTCGCCGGCGAGACCGCGGTCGTCGTCGGGTTCGGCATGGTCGGCGCCGCGGTCACCCTGCTCGCGGCCGCGTCCGGTGCTGCCCGGGTCGTCGTTGTCGAGGGGGCGCCGGCGCGGGCCGAGGCTGCCGTAC
>DATEJJ010000441.1:0-2172 GCA_035278125.1 Rugosimonospora sp. | reverse complement strand
CACACCCCGCGCCACTGGCAGGGCCGCCGCGGCGGCTGACCCTGTCAGCGGGTGCGCGCGGCCCGCCGCGGCAGTGGCAGCAGCGCCGGTACCGCCGCCATGTAGTCCGCGTACGCCGGGCGCCGGGCCAGCGAGCGCCGGTCCATCATCGGCACGCTGGCGAACACGAACAGCGCCACCATGGCCAGCGGGCCGGCCACGCTCCACCACCACCCGGGGTTGGCGGCCAGCCCGAACAGCCACAGCCCCCACCACACGCCGATCTCGCCGGAGTAGTTGGGGTGGCGTACCCGCCGCCACAGGCCCACGTCGGCCACCTGGCCCCGGTGCTCGGGATCGGCGGCGAAGCGCTTGAGCTGCGCGTCGGCCGCGGTCTCCACGCCGATCGCGGCGAGCGTGACCAGGATGGCCGCCAGGTCCAGCAGGCCCAGGCCGCCGGTACCCGACAGGGCCGGCCAGACCGAGAGCATGCCCGCGAAGACCACCAGGGTCGGCAGGAGTTGGATGCCGCCCAGGTTGACCAGCCACCAGGGCAGCCGGCCGGCGGTGTCCCGGCGCAGGTCGACGTAGCGCCAGTCCTCCTGGCCCAGCCCGCGCCAGGTGCCGGCCCAGTGCCCGGTCAGCCGTACCGCCCAGACCAGGATCAGCGCCACCACCAGCAACTGCCGTACGGCCACGCCGGTCGGCGAGCTGACCGCCCAGGCGATCGCGATCAGCGGCGGGGCCACGCTCCAGTACGGGTCGTAGACGCTCGCGTTGGCCACCACCACGGATACCGCGAACACGGCGAGCGTGGCGGCCACGTCGGCGCACAGCGCCACGAACACCGGGTGGTGGCCGGGCAGCGCCGCCCACACCGCGCCACCGACCACCGCGCCCAGCAGGTACGCGGCGGTCACCACGGCGAACGCGGCGGCGCGTGGGAGCCGGGCGAAGCCCCGGCCGATCTGGTAACCGGGCGCCCCGGCGGCCGGCTCAGTCACCGGTGACCACGGCCAGCGCGAAGCCGTCGTACCCCCGGGCCCCGACCGTCTGGATCGCGGTGGCGGCCAGCCGGGGCTCGGCGGCCATCGCCTCGGTGAACCGGCGCACGCCCTGCACGCTCGGGTCGCTGGAGCCCGCGTCGACCACGGTCCCCTCGCGTACCACGTTGTCCGCGACGATCACCGTGCCCGGCCGGGACAGCCGCACCGACCAGGCCAGGTACTCGGGGTAGCTGACCTTGTCCGCGTCCAGGAAGACCATGTCGAACGGGCCGGCGCCCTCGGCCGCCAGCTTGGGCAGTGTCTCCAGCGCCGGGCCGACGCGCACCTCCACCAGGTCCGCCAGCCCGGCGCGGGCCAGGTTGGCCCGGGCCACCTCGGCGTGCCGCGGCTCCGCCTCCAGCGTGATGAGCCGGCCGTCCGGTGGTAGCGCGCGGGCCAGGCAGATCGTGCTGTACCCGCCCAGCGTGCCCAGCTCCAGGATGCGGCGCGCACCCCGGACCCGGGCCAGCAGTTCGAGCAGCTTGCCTTCCTGGGGTGCCACGCTGATCGCGGGCAGCCCGGCCGCGTCGCTCGCGGCCAGCGCCGCTTCGAGTACGGGGTCGGAGAGGGCGAGCGTGTCGGTGAAGTAGGTGTCGACGGCGGTCCATCGGTCCTGAGGCATGATCCGAACTTTACTCAGGTGCTACTCGGGTGGCAGCAGTACCGCGGCACCGTTCACCCGGTCGCCGGCGAGGTCGGCGAGCGCGTCCCCGGCCCGGTCCAGCGGGTACGGCGTGACCGCCACCCGCAGCGGGTGCCCGGCCGCGAACGCGAGGAAGTCCCGGCCGTCCGCGCGGGTGTTCGCGGTGACGCTGCGCAGTACGCGCTCCTGGAACAGGTGCCGCTCGTAGTTGAGCGGCGGGATGCCGGAGAGGTGGATGCCGGCGACGGCGAGGGTACCGCCGCGGTCCAGCGCGGCCAGCGCCACCGGTACCAGGTCGCCCACGGGGGCGAACAGGATGGCCGAGTCCAGCGGTTCGGGTGGCGGGTCGTACGCGTCCCCGGCGGAGGCGGCACCCAGCTCCAGCGCCAGGCGCCGGGCACCCGCCGACCGGGTCAGCACGTGCACCACCGCACCCTGCGCCAGCGCCACCTGCGCGGCGAGGTGCGCCGAGGCGCCGAAGCCGTAGACGCCCAGCCGGCCGCC
>DATEJJ010000440.1:0-2027 GCA_035278125.1 Rugosimonospora sp. | reverse complement strand
CTCTCGCCGTCGCGGTGCTCGGCGCCGGCGGGCCGCCGGAGGACGCCGGCTGGACCGTCCGCTACATCGTCAGCGACCGGCTCGGCAACAACCTCATCAGCCTGCTGCTGCTCCCCGTCGTCACCGCGACGGTCGGCTGGGCCGGCGCCGCCGCCGCGGCACCCGCCGCCGCCCGCCTGCGCCCGGCCACCGCCGCGATCTCCACGGGTGGCACGCATCCGGTCGGACCACCGGCCGTGGTACCGGACTGGCGCCGGATCGCGCGCTTCGTGCTGGTGGGTATCGTCATCCTCGCAGCCCTGTTGATGGCCGCCCTGAGCTGGCACCGGGGCTAGGCTGACCGCGCTCAGCGGGCCAGGCGGCCCAGCAGTGCGGAGGCCACCAGGATGCCGGCAGTAGCCGAGCCGGTCAGCACCTCGAAGTCCAGCAGCAGCCGGGCGTGGGCGCCGATGAGCAGCCCGCGCAGCGCCTCCACCTCGTAGCTGAGCGGGTTGACGCGGTTGAGCACGCGCAGCCAGCCGGGCATGATCGCGATCGGGTACAGCGCGTTGGACGCGAAGAACAGCGGCATCATGAACGCCTGGCCGATACCCAGCATCCGGTCGCGCTTGAGCACCAGGCCGGCGACCGAGATGGACAGGCAGCAGAAGCAGGTGGAGCCGAGCAGCAGCGCCAGTACCACCCCGGCCAGCCGCGCCGGATCGAACGTCAGGCCCACCCCGAGCAGCGCGGCGAGCACCACCACGGTCGTACCCTGGATGACCGAGCGCAGGCCGGCGGCGAACGCCTTGCCGGTCACCAGCGCGGCCCGCCGGGTGGGCGTGACCATCAGCTTGGTGAGCACGCCGGCGTCACGGTCCCAGATGACCTGGATGCCGTAGAAGATGGAGACGAACAGCCCCGACTGGGCCAGGATGCCCGGGGCGAGGAAGTCGAGGTACGGCGTGCTGCCGGTGGGTATCGCGCGGATCCGGGTGAACGTCTCGCCGAACACGAGCAGCCAGAGCGCCGGCTGTACCGCCCGGATCACCAGCTCGCTGCGGTCCCGGCGCACCTTCTGCAGCTCGACCAGGCACAGCGCGACGACCCGGGACAGCACCCGGGGGGCACCCCGCCGCGGCGCCCGCGCGCCGGGCGGCTCAGCCCACCCGTTGTGCGGTAGCCCGCGCGACGCGGACATCGCGGAACCCTCCCTCGTCGCGCCCGGGACCGGCGTACAGGCTGGTGTACACGCGGAAAACGTCGTCGAGGCGCTGCCCCACCCGGCCCAGGCTGGCGACCAGCGCGGCGGGGGTACCCTCGGCGCGGATCCGGCCCCGGTGCATCAACGCCACCCGGTCGCAGTGCTGCTCCGCCTCGTCCATGTAGTGCGTCGTGACCAGTACGGCCATGCCGGTCTCCGCGCGTACTGCCGCGATGCGCTGCCACACGCTGGCCCGCGCCACCGGGTCCAGCCCGATGGTGGGCTCGTCCAGGATCAGCAGCCGGGGCGAGCTGACCAGCGCCTGGGCCAGCTCCAGCCGGCGCACCATGCCGCCGGAGTAGGTGCTGGCGGTACGGTTGGCCACCGCGCTCAGCCCCATCGACTCGATGGCCTCGTCGGTACGCGCCCGCCGTACCCGCCGGGGCACGTCGAACAGGCGCGCGAACAGGGCCACGTTCTCCCGTCCGGTCAGCGCGCCGTCGGCGGACAGCTGCTGCGGCACGTACCCGATGAGCCGGCGTACCGCCATCTTGTGTAGCGCCGCGTCGACACCGAAGACCTCGACCGTACCGGCCGGCACCTTCAGCAGCGTGGTCACCGCCTGGATGGTGGTGGTCTTGCCGGCGCCGTTCGAGCCGAGCAGGCCGTACACCTCGCCCGGCCGTACCGCGAGGTCCACGCCGTCCACCGCCACGGTCTCGCCGTACGCGTAGCGCAGCCCGTCGATACGCAGCGCATCGGGTTGCCGCCAGGCCACGGCTGCCGTGCCGGGGTGCTGCCGGCCGGCGCGGTGCGAGCGCAGCGCCAGGCGCGCGGGTGCGCG
>DATEJJ010000439.1:0-2057 GCA_035278125.1 Rugosimonospora sp. | reverse complement strand
GGCTCCCTCCCGGCCGCACCGGTATCACCCGGCGGCAGCAAGGCCCCCGGCGACCTGACCCTGAGCGGGACGGTGGAGCAGGGCGTCGAACCCGGCTGCCTGATCCTGCGCACCGATACCGGCAAGGGATACGAACTGTCGCCCGGCAACCACGTGCAGTTGAAAGTGGGTGACCAGGTCGTGGTCACCGGCAAGGTGGCGACCGGCATGATGAGCCACTGCCAGCAGGGCCCGATCTTCCAGGTGAGTTCGGTCCGTCCCGGCTGACCCTCGGGCCGGCACCGGCCGCGATCGGATACGGTGCGGTCATGCCCGGCGTAGCCCGTTCCCCGCAGCCCGTGGCAGTGGTCACCGACTCCACGGCGTACCTGCCGGACGGCGTGGCGCGGTCGGCGCCGTTGACCGTGGTGCCGCTCACCGTGGTCATCGATGGCGTGGAGGGGCAGGAGGGCATCGAGGTCTTCCCGCAGGACGTGGCGCGTGCCCTGGTGGCCCGGCGGGTCGCGGTGACCACGTCGCGGCCGGCGCCCGCCCAGTTCGCCGAGGTGTACCAGCGGCTGCTCGACGCCGGCGCGCCGGGCGTGGTGTCCGTACACCTGTCCGCCCGGCTGTCCGGGACCTACGATGCCGCCGTCCTCGCCGCGGCCGACTTCGCGAACCGGGTCGCGGTGGTGGACTCCCGGTCGACCGGCATGGGGCTCGGCTTCCCCGCGCTGGCCGCGGCCGCCGTCGCTGGCTGCGGTGAGCTTTCGAGGGTACGCGACGCGGCGGTGGCCGCGGTTCCGCGTACCACGACACTGTTCTATGTGGACACGCTGGAGTTCCTGCGCCGCGGTGGCCGGATCGGGGCGGCCTCGGCGCTGCTGGGCACGGCCCTGTCGGTCAAGCCGATCCTGCACATGGCCGGCGGCGAGATCCTGGTACGCGACAAGGTGCGTACCGCGAGCCGCGCCCTGGCCCGCCTGGTCGACCTGGCCGCGGACGCGGCAGGACAGTCCACTGTGGATGTGGGCGTGCACCACCTGGCGGCCGCGGAGCGCGCCGCCGACCTGGCCGACCGGCTCGCGCAGCGGTTGGGTGACCGGCTCGGCGCCTGCCACCTGACCGAGGTCGGCGCGGTCGTCGGCGCGCACGTCGGTCCGGGCGCGACCTCGATCGTGGTGTCGCGCCGGCCGTCGTGAGCACGAACGCCACCAACGTGAAGGAAATATACGTCTAGACGTATCTGCGCGTAAGCATCCAGATGACCATGCCTACAGTCATCTCCATGATCACGGCGGATCCCGAGGGTGCCCGGTACAAGCGGCTGGCGGCGCTGCTCCGCGCCCGGATCAACTCCGGCGAGTTGGCCGTCGGCCAGCGCCTGCCCTCCGAGAAGGACCTCCAGGACGAGTACGGCATGGCCCGCGAGACCATCCGCAAGGCGGTCGGGCTGCTGCGCAGCGAGGGCCTGGTCGAGGTGCGGCAGGGGCACGGCACGTTCGTCCGGCACCGCGGCGAGCAGCAGGTGATCAAGCTGGCCAAGGGCGAGCGGGCCACCACCCGGATGCCCACCCCGGTCGAGCGCCAGGACCTCGAACTCGCCGAGGGCGTGCCGATGCTGGTGGTCACCGCGCCCAGCGGCGAGGAGAAGCACTACCCCGGCGACACCATCGTGATCAGCTGCTGAGGGGTCTGTCCACAACCACCCTCGCTGTCCACAGATCATGAATCAGGCTGCGCGGCGGGCTGCCCGCCCGGCCTAGCGTCGGCCTGTGCGCGAGCGGGACGGCGAGGCTGACGAGGGGGTACGGGAGCGCCTGCGTGGCGTCTGGCCACAGGCACGGGCGCTGCCGGAGGAGGACGTGGCCCGCTGGCGCGAGCGGGACGAGGACTTCGCGGATCCCGGGCCGCTGCCGCCGGTACCGCCCGCTGGACGGTCCGCGCTCGGCGCGTTCGATCCGGGGCGGCGCGGGGTACGCGCGCTGGCCGTGGTGGCGGTCCTGGTGGTGCTGGTCGCCGGGTACCTGGCGTGGCGCGCGCAGCCCCGGGCGGAGCCGGTACCGGTGCCCGTCGCA
>DATEJJ010000438.1:0-4620 GCA_035278125.1 Rugosimonospora sp. | reverse complement strand
CACGCCGGAATTCGTCTGGCCGCCGGTGTCGCCCGCCGGCTGAGCCACCCAGCGCCGGAACGGCAGCACCGCCAGGATCGCCAGCATCAGCAGCACGTCCCAGTCGTCGATCACCAGGCCCAGCGGCGTGTGCATGATGTGCTTCGGCCAGTCGTACCAGTCGTACCAGGCGATCACGCTCCAGGTGACGGTCACCCAGATCAGCACCCCGAACGCCGCGTACGGCCAGCCCGCCCGGCGCCGGGTGGCGGCCACGTCGAGGAGCACCACCAGCGCCGGCACGAACCAGTACAGGTGGTGCTGCCAGCTGACCGGGCTGATCAGGGTACCGGTCACCCCGGCCAGGGTGAGGCCGGTCACCTCGTCGCCAGCGCGCGCCACCCGGGCCGCCCGCCACATGCCGAAGCAGAGCGCCACCAGGGCCAGCAGCGCCCAGATCACCGCCGGCGCCTTGTGCGGATCCGCCAGCCGGGACAGGCCGCCCAGCAGCGACTGGTTCGGTACCAGTTCGACGTTGCCCACCCGGCCGCTGTCCCACAGCACGCTCGTCCAGTACTGCCAGGAGTCGTGGAACCGGAACGCGGCCGCCACCAGCGTCGCGCCCACCGCCGTACCGGCCGCCACCGCCGCCGCCCGGTACCTGCGGCTGAGCAGCAGGTACAGGATGAAGATCGCCGGTGTCAGCTTGATCGCGGCGGCCAGCCCGATGCCCACGCCGGTGAACCGCGAGCCGCGCGGCGCCAGCACCAGCAGGTCGGCCAGGATCAGGAAGGCCAGCGCCAGGTTGATCTGACCGAACGTGACCGTCTCCCGGATCGGCTCCAGCCAGCTGATGATCGGCAGCGCCAGGCACACCGTGAACCAGCGGGGCCAGCCGTGCCGGTCGGCCACCGGCACCAGCAGCCAGACCGTGGTGAACACCAACGCCACCAGCGAGACGATCCACATGGCCGCGATCGTCGAGCGCAGGCCCAGCCAGGCCATCGGGTACATCAGCAGCGCGGCGAACGGCGGGTAGGTGAAGCCCAGGTGGTGCTGGATCGGATCCGGTACCGAAAAGTTGTAGAGCGGCTGCCCCTGCGCCCACCAGCGCACGGCGCCGCGGTAGATCTTGAGGTCGAAGTACTGGTGGCGGTTGCCGTACCACCGGTGGGCGGCGGCCGCGGCGAGGGCGGTGACGACAACGACGATCACCCGTACGGCCGTGTGCGACGGTCGGGTGGGGGACGGCGGTGACGCCAGCGCCGTGCGGGTGGGGCTGGTCACGCGGTACACCTTAGCGACGCCCCGGCGCCACCGGAATGCGGCGCTGTTGGAAGCCTGTGGATGTTCAGTGGGCGCGGGTCGGCCCGAGTGCGCTGCACAGGATGTCCTCAACAGCATAGGCTGGTGTCGTGGGTGATCTTCTTGTGTGGATCGACTGCGAGATGACCGGGCTGGATCTTGTCAAGGACTCGCTGATCGAGGTAGCTGCCCTGGTCACGGACCCCGACCTCAATATCCTGGGGGACGGGATCGACGTGGTCGTCCACGCCGACGACGTCGCCCTGGACGGCATGTTCGACGTGGTACGCGAGATGCACGACAAATCCGGGCTGACCGAGGAGGTCCGTGCGTCCGCCGTCAGCGTCCGGCAGGCCGAAGACATGATCATGGAGTACCTCACCGCGCACGTCCCCGAGCCGCGCAGCGCCCCGCTGTGCGGCAACTCGATCGCCACCGACCGGGGCTTCCTCGCCCGGGACATGCCCCGGCTCGACGCGCACCTGCACTACCGCATGATCGATGTCTCGTCGGTGAAGGAGCTCTGCCGCCGCTGGTACCCCCGGGCCTACTACGGCCAGCCCGCCAAGGGCCTGGCGCACCGGGCGCTGGCGGACATCAAGGAGAGCGTGCGCGAGCTGGAGTACTACCGGCGCACGATCTTCGTATCCGGTCCGGGGCCGGACGTGGACACCGCCAAGGCGATCGCCGTGGAGGTAGCGGCGGAACGGCCCCTGTAGGGTAGTGCGGCGCAGCCGGTCCTCCCGTGAGGATCAGACCCTGTCGACGGGGTGGTTGGTGGTATGGCTATCATTGGTGGTCATTGGCCGGGGCGTTGCCGTGCCGGTCTTGCGTGGTGGCTGTAGCTCAGCTGGTAGAGCACTGGGTTGTGGTCCCAGGTGTCGGGGGTTCGAGTCCCCTCAGTCACCCTTCCCGGCAGGGTCGGCGGATACACTCCGCCGGCCCTGTTCCTTCTATCCGGGTATCCGGTCCACGCGTTCCGGGATCAACTCGGCTTCGAGATCAGGGTGGGGAAGTGCGCTGCCCTTCAGGTACTCCGGCCAGTTCATGTCCCATACCGTCCAGCCGTCGCCCGGCGTCACGTGCACCTCGGTACCCGTGATCGACACCGGATCGCCGATCTGCGCCATCCCGTACACCCACGCCGCACTCCGCATCGACAGGTTGACGCAGCCGTGGCTCACGTTCTGCCGCCCCTGGCTGCCCACCGACCACGGTGCCGCGTGCAGGAACTGCCCGTCCCAGGTGATCCGCTCGTCGTAGTACGCGGTGATCCGGTACAGCCGGGTCGCGAACACCGTGACGTACTGGTGCGACATGATCACCAGGTTCCCGCTCGACGTCGGCGTGCTGTGCTTGCCGAGGCTGACCGGGAACGTCCTGGTGAGCCGGCCGTCCTGGTACACGTACATCCGCTTGGTCGAGTTGCGGACGATGAACTCCTGCTTCGGGCCGATGGTCGCGGTACCGCCCCGGTCCTTGTCCAGCAACCTGCGCCCGACCGGCAGCCCACCCAGCGCCGCCCGTACCGTCAGCCTGGTGCCCGGCTGCCAGTACACCTGCGGCCGGTAGAGCACCTGGCGGTCGCCGAACCAGTGCCACACCCCCGGCTGCGGCGGGTCGCTGGTCACGAACAGCCGGCGCTCCACCGACGCCTTCGCGCTGTCCGGTATCGGCGCGCCGAACTCCACCACCACCGGCATCCCCACCCCGTACGTGGCGCCGTCGGCGAAGTACAGGCCGGTGGCGATCCGTCCCGAGCCCGGGTCGGCCATGGTGCTGAACCTCGTGCTGAGCGTCTGCTGCGCGCCGTCCTCGCCGGTGGCGGTCACCGTGGCGGTGTAGGTGCTGCCGTACCCGAGCGGGGCGGCGGGTACCCAGGAGGTGCCGTCGGGCCGCGGCTCACCGGGCAGGGGACGGCCGGTGGCGTCGCTCAGGGTGACGCTGGTGACGGTACCGCCGCTGACGCTGGTACCGATCTCGGCGGTGACGGGCAGGTCGCGGGTACCGGTCCGGGGAGCGATGGTGAGACTCAACGGTACGGGGGCGGGTTGCGGGGTGCTCGGCGTACCGGGGGTGGGCTGCCTGGTCACGGTACACGCGCCCAGGCACGCGGGTAGCAGTACGGCGATGAGGGTACGGGCCGCCCGGCCAGGTAGTTCCATGTCACTCCGCCATTTCGGTTCTCCAGGGACAGTCTGCCCTAGCTGCCCTTTTGACGACGGCTTTTCCGATTAGTGTGTTGTGAGGGGTGCGGGGCGCTTGGAGCAGGGGGTATCTGGTTGGGAGGCGGCTGTCGGTACGTGCTATGGTTCTTGACGTTGTGAAGCGCGCCGCTAGCTCAACTGGCAGAGCAGCGGACTCTTAATCCGCGGGTTCGGGGTTCGAGTCCCTGGCGGCGCACCCGTGATCAAGGCTCTGACCTGGCTCTTCTGCCCGGATCAGAGCCTGTTTCATGTCCATAGTGGATGGATGTGGGCTCGGTGTGAGCTCGGCAGCCAATGGACGGGTTGGACGTGGGTGGACAGGACGGACGCACCGGCGACGGCCAGGGGCCCTCGCGCTGCGACGATGCCGACGGGCGGCGCCGGCGCGCGCGGTCCGACCAGCAGGTGGCCCGGTTGACCAGGCACGCGCGAGGACCGGCTCGGTACGCAGCGTGGCGGCTGAGCCCATCGCGGCACGACGCGTCGACTTGGGGCGGATGGCCGGTATGACAGCACCGACGGGCCGTGAACACAGGAGCAGGGGAACCGCATGACCGACACCGAACCGACCCAGGACGAGCGGCGACTGGCCGAGGGCTACCAGCGCATCCTCAACGACGCAGCCCGGTGCGCGCAGGCCGTCCGCGACGGTGACTGGCCGCACCTGGCCGCCACCGCCACCGACCTCTCGCGCAGCGCCGTACACCTCGCGGTGGCCGCCGACGAACTGCGCGACCCCAGCACCCCACCCCGCGTCGAGGTGGTACTCGACGCGGTCGCCCGCGACCACGCCTCACCGATCGTCCGGATGCTGCACCCAGCCCGGCCCGCCTCGATAACCAAGACCACCATGACCGACCCGTTCACCCACCCGGGCACCTGAACGCGAGCGACCCAACCCGCTCATCCACCGCGACAGCCGACCACACGGCATGCACAATTCCCCGGTCCGCGCGCATTACCCAGTACGGCCGAAGACGCGCCCTATCCGTAAGCATTCACGTCTGTAGCGCGGTTGATGGTGTCCAGGGCATGCCGGTCATGGCGTCGCGGATGGCGGTCATGACGTTGATGCCGTGCTTGCGAGCGGTGGAGATGTAGCCGCGTACGCGCAGCCAGGCGGTGGCGC
>DATEJJ010000437.1:0-3601 GCA_035278125.1 Rugosimonospora sp. | reverse complement strand
GCCCCGGCCGCTGCGCGAGGAGGTGGGCGCCGACCCGGGCCGGCTGCGCATCGGCTTCGTGGAGGGGCCGCCCGGTGGGCCGTACCTGGACGACCCGCAGTGCCGGGCGGCGGTGGCGGGCGCCGCGCGGCTGCTCGGCTCGCTGGGCCACGAGCTGTCCGAGTCGGCGCCGGACGCGCTGTTCGACGAGGGCTTCGGCCACCACTTCCTGACCATCATCGCGGCCGACGTCGAGACCACGTTCCAGGCGTTCGAGATGGCGCTGGGCCGGCCGATCACGGACGACGAGATCGAGCCCCGCAACGTGTACTACCGGGCCACGGGCAAGGAGCTGAGCGCGACGGCGTACCTGCAGACCCGGTCCTGGATGGCGCTGTGGGCGCGGCGGATGGCCGGCTGGTGGGCGGAGTACGACCTGCTGCTCACCCCGACCGTGGGCGGTCCCGCGCCGCAGCTGGGCTGGTTCACCGCGGGCGGCCCGGTCGAGGAGGGCCAGCGCATCACGAGCTTCATCCCGTACACCGGGCAGTTCAACATGACCGGGCAGCCGGCGATCAGCCTGCCGCTGCACTGGACGCCGGACGGGTTGCCGGTCGGCGTGCAACTGGTCGCCGGGTACGGCCGGGAGGATCTGCTGATCCGGGTGGCGAGCCAGCTGGAGCAGGCGGCACCCTGGGCGGACCGCCACCCGGGGCTCAGAAGCGGACCACCGGCTTGATGGTGCGGCCGTGGTGCATGTCCTCGGCCGCCTGGTTGAGCTGGTCCAGCGGGTAGAACCGGATCAGCCGCTCCAGCGGCAGCCGGCCCTGCCGGTACAGGCTGACCAGCTGCGGGATGAGCGTCTCCGGCTCGCCGTCGCCGAGCGTGACCCCGACGATCCGCTTCCCGCCGAGCAGGCTCTGCACCTCGAAGGAGACCTCGGTACCGGCGGGTGGCGCGCCCACGATCGCGGCGGTACCGCGTAGCCCGAGCGAATCCACCGCGGTGCGTACCACCGCCGGTACCGCGGTGGTGTCGATCGCGTGGTCCAGCCCACGGCCGCCGGTGATGTCCGCGATCGTGGCCGCCACGTCCTCGGTGTCCGCGTTCACGGTGTGCGTGGCGCCCAACTCCCGGGCCAGCGCCAGCCGCTCCGGTACCCGGTCGATGGCGACCACAGTGGACAGTGGGAGCAGGTGCGCCGCCATCACCGCGGCCAGCCCGACCGCGCCGGTACCGAAGACCGCGAGGCTGGTACCCGGGCGGGGGTCGAGGATGTGCCAGACCGTACCGAAGCCGGTCTGCACCCCGCAGCCGAGCGGCGCCAGGTGCTCCAGCGGTACCGTCGGGTCCACCCTCACCGCGCTGCGCTCGTCCACGATCGCGTGCCCGGCGAACGAGGACTGGCCGAAGAAGTGCCCGCCGAGCGCCTCCTCCTCGCGCCGCACCGTCGCGGTACCGTCGCCCCGCCCGCCGCTGATGAGGTTGCTCACCAGCCAGGTGTCGCAGTACGCCGGGTGCCCGGCGCGGCAGCCCGCGCAGTGGCCGCACGAGGTGAAGCTGAGTACCACGTGGTCACCGGGGGCCACCCGGGTGACCGCCGAGCCCACCTCCAGTACCTCGCCGGCACCCTCGTGGCCGAGGATGCCGGGCAGCTTGAACGGGATGCCACCGGCCTGCACGCCGAGGTCGGTGTGGCACAGCCCGGCCGCGACCATCCGGACGAGCACCTCGTCCGGGCGCAGGTCGTCCAGCGTCACCTGGTACACGTGGAACGGGGCGCCGGCGTGCTCCACGACGGCGGCACTGGTGGTGATCATCGAAGCGGGCTCCTCACGCCAGGGACACGACAACGGACTTGGTCTGCAGGTACTCGCCGAGCGCCTCGGGACCGTTCTCCCGGCCGAAGCCGGACTGCCCGGTACCGCCGAAGGGCATCGCCGGGTCGAGCAGCGCCCAGCCGTTGACCCAGACGATCCCGGCGCGCAGCGCGGCGGCCACCCGGTGCGCCCGGGTCAGGTCGCCGGTCTGCAGCCCGGCGGCCAGCCCGTACGCGGTGCCGTTGGCCAGCGCGACGGCCTCCGCCTCGGTGTCGAACGGCTGCACCGTCAGCACCGGGCCGAAGATCTCCTCCTGTACCAGCCTCGACTGCTGCGCCACATCGGCCACGATCGCCGGCGACACGAAGAACCCGGTACCCTCGCGCGGTCCGCCGCCGAACACGCGCGCCTGCTCCTCCGCCGCCCGGGCCAGGAACGTCTCCACTTTGGACAGATGCGTGGCCCCCACCATCGGACCGACCACAGTGGACTCCTCGAACGGGTCGCCCACCGGCACGTGCGGCGCGGCGCCGGCCAGCGCGTCGAGCACCGCGCCGTAGATCGGGCGCTGCACCAGCAGCCGGCTGCCGGCCATGCAGAACTGGCCGGTGTTGAAGACGAACCCGGCGATGGCGGTCTGGATGGCCTTTTCCAGGTTGGCGTCGGCGAACACGATGTTCGCACCCTTCCCGCCCAGCTCCACGGTGACCGGCTTGAGCCCGTCACCGGCGACCGCCGCCACCCGCCGCCCCACCGCCGTCGAGCCGGTGAACGCCACCTTGTCCACCCGCGCGTCCCGTACCAGCGTCTCCCCGGTCCGGCCGTCCCCGGTGACCAGGTTGTAGACACCGTCGGGTACGCCCGCCTCGCGCAGTACCTCGACCATCCACAGTGCACTGAGTGGCGTCTCCTCGGCCGGCTTGTGCACGATGGTGTTGCCGGCCACCAGCGCCGGCGCCAGCTTGGTGGCGGACAGGATCAGCGGGAAGTTGCACGGCGTGATCGCGGCCACCACGCCCAGCGGCTCGCGCCGGGTGTACGCGAGCGAGGGCAGCGCGGTGGGCCGGCTGGCGCCCTCGATCCCGGCGGCCAGGCCGGCGTAGTACTCCAGCGTGTCGATGACGGTCGGCACGTCCACGGTCCGGGTGAACATGATGGGCTTGCCCACGTCCAGCGACTCCAGCCGGGCCAGCTCGTCGGCGCGCTCCCGCAGCAGGCCGGCCGCGCGCAGCAGGATCCGGCCGCGCTCGCGCGGCGGCAGCCCGGACCAGGCCCCGCTGTCGAACGCGGTGCGCGCGGCGGCCGCGGCGTCGGCCACGTCGGTGGCGAACGCCTCGGCCACGGTCGTGATGACCTCGCCGGTGGCCGGGTTCAGGATCTCCCGGGTGGCACCGTCCGCGGCGTCCCGCCAGGCACCGTCGATGAAGAGCCGGCCGGCCTTGACCGCGCTCTGGGTACCGCTCGCTGTCAGAGTCATGGTGACGAGGGTCACCGGGCGGCGCGCGGGCGGGCAGGGTGGTTCTACCCGGGCGGGTACCTGTTTGTCACGCGCCCGGCCACCCAGGCCGCCACCTGTGCGCGCGAGCCGAAGCCCAGTTTGGCCAGGATGCGCTCGACGTGACCGTCGACGGTACGGGCCGAGATGACCAGGGATGTGGCGATCTCCCGATTCGTCATCCCGGCGGCGATCAACCGGGCGATCTCCCCCTCCCGCCGGGTCAGCACCTCCCCGTCCGCCCCGGCCGGCGTGGACGCGGCCGGCTCGCGCAGCGCGTACCCGATCGCCTGGGCCAGGCTGGCCT
>DATEJJ010000436.1:0-24323 GCA_035278125.1 Rugosimonospora sp. | reverse complement strand
GTACCACGAGATCCCGCTGGCCATCGGCTGCCGGTCGTTCAACGCCGACGGATCGCTGTTCTTCCCGACCAGCCGCGGTTTCTTCGGCGACACGCCTACCGACGGTCCCTGGATCCCGACCACGGATGTCCCTCCACAGTGGAATCCCGAGTTCTTCGGCAACACCATGACGGTCAACGGCAACACCTGGCCGACGCTGACGGTCGAGCCGCGCCGGTACCGGTTCCGGATCGTCAACGTGTCCAATGCGCGTACCCTCCTCCTGAAGGTCGTGTCCGACCCGCTGGCGGCCCGCCCGGCCACGGCGACCCTGCCCATCTGGGCCATCGGCACGGATGGCGGGTTCCTGCCCGGCGCGGTCTCGCTCGACACGCTGCGGGTGGCTCCCGCCGAGCGGTTCGACGCGGTCGTGGACTTCACCGGCCTGGCGGCGGGCACCGAGCTGTACCTCATCAACGAGGGCCCGGACGAGCCCTACGGCGGCGGTACGGTGGGTGTCGACTTCGACGCCGCCGATCCGCCGACGACCGGACAGGTCATGCGGTTCGTCGTCGGCACGCTGGCGACCCCGGACACCACTGTCCCGCCGGACCAGCTGAAGCTCCCCGCGCTGACCCCGCTCGGCGCGGCGTCGGCCACGAGGCAGGTCTCGCTCAACGAACTCGACTCCGCCTACTACGCCGACGCCCCGATCGTGGGCCTGCTCGGCACGCTCAACGCGGACGGTACCGCCAACCCGCGGCGCTGGATGGACGCGATCACCGAGAATCCGGCGGTCAACTCCACGGAGATATGGGAAATCTACAACTTCACCCAGGACGGGCACCCGGTACACCTGCACCTGGTGCAGTTCCAGGTGTTGAGCCGGCAGCCGTTCGACCCGACCGGTGCGGCGCGCGGGCCGGAAAGCTGGGAGACCGGCTTCAAAGACACCGTGGTGGCGCTACCCGGCGAGATCACCCGGTTGACGGCACGGTTCGATACGGCGGGCCGGTACGTGTGGCACTGCCACATCCTGGACCACGAGGACAACGAGATGATGCGCCCGTACCGGGTGACCTGAGCGGTGTCACAGATGCGTCATCGGCACGTCGCGGTGGGTAACGCACTCAGCGCAGGGCCGGGGCGGATCGTGATCCGACCGGCGCGTGGTGTGCCATCTGGAAGGTTCCGCGATCGTGGCGGATTCCTCGGTGGCGGGCAGTGGTATACGGTCGGCGGGTGAGGGTCGAGTGTCACTGGTGGAACGGTGACCGTACTGTGCGTGGCCGTCGTGACGTGTACCTGCGCACCGACGGGGAGGCGTGGGAGGTCGAGGCCCGGGCCGGTGGGATCGCCGGCAGGTCGAGGGTGCACCGGTGCCCGGGGCGACAGTCGGCGGAGATTCTCGCCGGAGCGTGGATGGGTAGCCGCAGCGGTTGGCTGCTGGTGGCGGCGACCGGGGACCCGGAGCCGGAGCCGGTGGGCGGCCGCGGGAAACGGTCGCGGTGACGCGCGCCGGTCGGCCAGGCTGAGGCGTGGCTGAGCGGGTAACACCGCCACCGGGCGACCCGGCGGGTGTCGTCGTCGGTCTTGTACCGCAGTCCGGTACCGCCTGCCTTGATGGGCTGTATCTGACTGCGGTGCCGTTCGTCCCCGGTATCCGGTTGTACCTCGCGGCGGACGCCGTGGTGCTGGGGGCCCGGCTGGAGGCACAGCAGGGGCACGTGGTGGCACCGCCCCTGTGGGCCGACGTGTGGGCCGGGGGGCAGGCGTTGGCGCGCCACGTCGCGGGCCACCCCGACCTGGTCGCTGGGCGCAGCGTGCTGGACGTGGCGTCGGGTAGCGGCATCGTGGCGATCACGGCGGCCTGGGCGGGCGCGTCCGTCGTCCTCGCGAACGATATCGATCCGTACGCCTGTGCCGCGATCGGGCTGAATGCCCGGTGCAACGAGCTTGATGTGACCGTGGTCGCGGGCGATCTGCTGGACGGTGACGGCGGGGACGCCGACGTGGTCCTGGCCGGGGACGTCTTCTACCGCGAGCCGATGGCCACGCGGATGCTGGCGTTCCTGCGTCGCGCGGCGGCGCGGGGCGCGCAGGTGCTCGTGGGTGACCCGGGGCGCGCGTGCCTGCCGCAGGACCAGTTCGGCGTCGTGGCCCGGTACCCGTTGCCGGTGCCGGGCGCGTCGCAGGATGCGCAGGTCAACGAGGTCTTCGTGCTGCAACTCAAGCGGTAGCGCCCGGGGCCGCTCCGGACGCGGCCCGCCGTGGAGGTCGCCGGATCGGGGCAGATCATCTGCCTCCTGTACGCTGGCGGTCGCAGTTTCTTGTTCGTGGTCGCGTCGCAACGTTGATCTCCGGGAAGAAGTTTCGCGAAACCCGGTGCGCTGCTGTCCCGCCGCTGCTGGAGACGCCCCGTCCGCGGGCACGCAGCGTGCGAGCCCGCCTTACCGAGGATCCAGGAAGGTCAAGGATGGCTACCGGTACCGTGAAGTGGTTCAACGCCGACAAGGGTTTCGGCTTCATCAGCGTCGACGGTGGTGGGGCGGACGTCTTCGTACACCACTCCGCGATCCAGAGCGAGGGCTACCGCGAGCTGCGGGAAAACCAGCGGGTCGAGTTCGACATCGTGCAGGGCACCAAGGGACCGCAGGCCGCCGCGGTACGCACGGTCTGACCGACCGCAGAGACCACCGACGATCCCAACCGCGGACCCGTCGGCGCGCCGGCTCGGCGAGCTGGCGAGCACGGGCGCGGCAGAGCAGGCGATCAGCGGCCCACCACCGAGCGGGCCGCTGACGCGAGTGCGTGTGCGCGCCGGCCGGTCCGCGAAGCAGCGACAGGAGAACGCAGCCCGATGTCCGTGGCTTCGCCGAATGGAACCATCGCAGACCAGGTCAGTCCCACCGCCTCGCGCGGCAGCACCTACGCCGAACTGTCCCGCCGCATCCGCAGCGCGGGCCTGCTACGTCCACGCTCCCGGTACTACCTGTGGAAGATCACGCTGACCACGGCCGCGTTCGGCGTGGCGTGGACCGTCTTCGCCCTGCTCGGGGACTCGTGGTGGCAACTGCTGCTGGCGGTGGTGTTCGCCGGGGTGTTCACCCAGATCGGGTTCCTCGGCCACGACGCCGGCCACCGGCAGGTCTACGCCTCCCGCCGCGCCAACTACGTCCTCGGGATCCTGCTCGGGAACCTGGCGATCGGGTTGAGCTACGGATGGTGGGTCGACAAGCACAACCGCCACCACGCCCACCCCAACCAGGACGGCAAGGATCCCGACCTGGAGGTGGGCGCGCTGGCGTTCACCCCCGACCAGGCCGCCACCGCGGGCCGGCTGGCCCGGCTGGCCTACCGGCACCAGGCGGCACTGTTCTTCCCGCTGCTGCTGCTGGAGGCGGTCAGCCTCCACGTGGCCAGCATCCAGGCGCTGATGCGCCGTACCGCCCGCCACCGCGCCGCGGAGAGCCTCCTGCTGGGCGCGCACACCGTCGGCTACCTCGGCGCGGTGTTCCTGGTGCTGTCCCCGCTGCGGGCGGTGCTGTTCATCCTGGTGCACCAGGGCCTGTTCGGCGTGTACCTGGGCTGCTCCTTCGCGCCCAACCACAAGGGTATGGAGCTGCTGGACGCCGACGACGACAACGACTTCCTCCGCCGGCAGGTGCTGACCTCCCGCAACGTGCGCGGCGGCCGGCTGACCGATTTCGCCCTGGGCGCGCTGAACTACCAGATCGAACACCACCTGTTCCCGAGCATGCCGCGCCCCAACCTCCGCCACTCCCAGCACATCGTGCGGGACTTCTGCCACCAGCACGGCCTGCCCTACACCCAGACCAGCCTGATCAGCTCGTACGCGCAGGCGCTGCGCTACCTGCGCGAGGTCGGGCGTACACCACCGGTCGAACCCTCCACCTGACCACCGCCGCGGGAGTGCGTCGTGCCCTACATCGTGGATTTCACCACCGTCTCGACCGTCGGCCTGGACTCGTCGCCGGTCGCGGCGGCGCTCGCCGGCCTGCGGGCGAACGAGGCTCGCTATTTCAAGAACAAGTACGACCACGTCTTCACCGTGGAGCCGGCGAGCGACGCCAGGAAGACCGTCGACTGGGTGCACCGGATCCTCAAGGAAGAACGCGACATCGTCATCTCGTCCCGCCCCCTGGAGGCTACGGCCTTCCAGGTCGAGAACATCCGAATGGCGTACGTCTTCTACGAGAGCGGTCTGTCGATCAACGTGATGTACACCGTTGACGACGCCGGGAAGCGGGCGGTCGGGTTCAAGCTCTCCGACGGGATGGAGATCCCCGCGGAACTCGCCGAGCGGTTCAAGTTCGCGAGGCAGAAGTCGAAGCTGGCCGGTACCATCCGCGGCTCGTACTTCACCATCAAGAACGAGTACTGACCACCCGACAGTCGGCCGTTCCGGTTGACTTGATCGATGGTCGGCAATAGGTTCCCCTTGTACCGGGAATTGTTCCGGAAATTTAGGGGGATCGCTGTGCGTAGATCGACCCTGTCCGCCGTGGCCGCCGCCGTGGTCGTGATCCTCCTGGGCGCGTCGGCGCCGGCACCCGCGGCCCCCGCGTCGACCGCCATCTACCTGGACCGCCGGTACTCGCCGGAGGAGCGGGCGGCCGATCTGGTCGCCCGGATGACCCTGGCGGAGAAGGCCGCGGAGATGAACAGCAGCCAGGCCGCGGCGATACCGCGGCTGGGGGTGGCCGCGTACGGCTGGTGGAACGAGGCCGCGCACGGCGTGGCCCGGGAGGGGACGCTGGACAACGCCAACCCGCCTACCATGGTCAACACCACGTCGTACCCGGTGGACCTGGCGCTCGGGTCGACCTGGAACCCGGATCTGATGTACCGGGAGGCCACCCAGATCTCGGACGAGGCGCGTGAGGTGGTGCGGGACAACAGCCTCGACCTGAACTTCTACTCCCCCACCGTCAACCTCGCCCGCGACCCGCGCTGGGGCCGCAACGACGAGACGTTCAGCGAGGACCCGTCGCTGACCGCCGCGATGGCGGCCCAGTTCGTCAACGGCATGGAAGGCCAGGACCGGCAGGGCCGGCCGCTGCCCGGTTCGGCCGGCTACCTGAAGACCAGCACCACGCTCAAGCACTACGCCGCGAACAACAGCGAGTTCAACCGGCGCACCGGAACGTCCAACATGGACGATCGGACGCTGCGCGAGTACTACACGGCACAGTTCCGCGACGTGATCCGGGCCAGCGACCCCACCTCCATGATGAGCGCCTACAACGAGGTCAACGGGGTACCCGCCGCGGCCAGCGTGTACCTCATGGACACGCTGGCCCGCCAGACCTTCGGCTTCCGCGGCTTCTTCACCTCCGACTGCGACGCGGTCTACGAAATCCAGGCCGGGCACCACTGGCAGCCACCCGGCGCACCCGCACCGCTGGACCAGATCGGACGCACCGCGTTCGCCAACTCGGCCGGCGAGGACCTCAACTGCCAGCGCGGGTTCCACGACACCTTCAACTACGGCAACACGATCCCCGCCGCCGTGGCGGCCGGTACCGTCACGCAGACGGGTACCTACACCGAGAACGACGTGGACGTGTCGCTGGTCCGGCTGTTCGCCACCCGGATCCGGCTGGGCGAGTTCGACGCCCAGACCGCGGTGCCGTGGGTGGCGCGGGCCCGCGCCCGGGTCGCCGCCGGCACCTGGACCAACTCCGACGCCAACGCGGCGGTCACCGAGACCCCCGCGCGGTTGGCGCTGGCCCGGCGCGCCGGCGACGAGAGCATCGTGCTCCTCAACAACGCCCGCGGACTGCTTCCGTTGCGGGTACCCGCAGCCGGCCCGTACCGCCTGGCCGTGGTCGGCTACTACGCCAACCCCGCCACGATGTTCCTCGGCGGCTACTCCAGCCAGCAGGGCACCGCCGGTACCGCCAAGGAGGTCAACGGGTACCAGGGCATCAAGGCCGCGGTCCAGGCGATCGACCCGCAGGCCGTGGTCGACTTCCTGCCCGGCGTCACCCCGGCGCTCGACGCGGTCGACCAGCCCTCGGTGGACGCCGCCGCCGGCTACGACGCGGTCGTCGTCTACGCCGGTACCGACGCCACCACCGCCCGCGAGGACCACGACCGCACCACGCTCGCACTCCCCGGCGCCCAGGAAGACATGATCAAAGCGATCGCGGCGCGCAACCCCCACACCGTCGTGTACCTGGAGACCACCGGCCAGGTCGACGTCGGCGGCTTCCAGTCCGGCGCCGGGGCGCTGCTGTGGAGCTCGTACAACGGCCAGCGCAAGGGCGAAGCGCTCGCCGATGTGCTGCTGGGCCGGTACAACCCCAGCGGGCGGCTGCCCTTCACCTGGTACCGGGACGAAAGCCAGCTGCCCCCGATCGACGACTACGGCATCCGGCCGGACGGGTCGAACCCGGGGCGGACCTACATGTACTTCACCGGTACCCCGTCCTACCCGTTCGGTTACGGCCTGAGCTACAGCACCGTCCGCTACGCTGACCTGTCACTCAGCTCCCGCCACCTCGACGCGAACGGCGTCCTGCGCGCCAGCGTCGACGTCACGAACCTGAGCGCCCGGCCGGTGGACGAGGTGGTGCAGCTCTACGCCGGCACCCCCGACGCGCCGGCGGCAGCGCAGCGACCGGTCAAGCGGCTGGCCGGGTTCACCAAGGTGTCGCTGCGGCCGCACGAGACCCGCCGGGTCGGCTTCACCGTCAACGTGCCGGACCTCGCCTTCTTCGACCAGGACACCGGACGGTACACAGTGGACACCGGCCGGTACACCATCCAGGTCGGCGCGTCCAGTGTGGACATCCGGCAGAAAGCCGACGTCCACGTCAGCGGGCGGCTGCGGTCGGTACCATCCGTCCTCACCGCCAAGCCCGCGGCGGCCGGTGACGCCGCGGCCGGCATCACGCAACGGGTGTTCTTCCCACCCGGCACCGTGGTGGACCCGCACCTGACCGTCGCCATGACCGACGACCAACTCTGGGGGTACATCACCCGCGGGCAGAGCACCCCGTTGCCGCCAGGAATGACCGTCCGGTACCGCAGCAACCGGCCGTGGGTCGTGTCCGCCGGACCCGACGGCGTCCTGCGCACCGCCAAGCCCGGCGTCGCCACGGTCACCGCGACCGTGCAGTACGCGGGAACCCGCGTGGCGACCCAGTTCGTGGTCGACGTCCGCTGAGCCGGCCCAGGTTGCGGATCTCCGCCACCGGGTCGCCGGGGAACTCCGAACTCTATTCTCGCGGCCGGTGGCCGGGCAACGCCCGCAGCTCCCGACGCTTGATCTTGCCGGTCGCCGTCTTCGGCAGGGCGTCCAGAATCCGCACCCGGCGCGGGTACTTGTAGGCGGCGAGGCGCTCCCGGGTGAACGCGATGAGCTCGTCCGCGGTGGCCGTCTGGCCGTCGTTGAGCGAGACGTACGCGACCACCGTCTCGCCCCGGTACTCGTCCGGCTCGCCCACCACGGCGGCCTCGAACACGGCAGGGTGCTCGTAGAGCGCGTCTTCCACCTCCCGTGGCCAGACCTTGAAGCCGGACGCGTTGATGAGGTCCTTGAGCCGGTCGACGAGGTAGATCCAGCCCTGCTCGTCCATCACGGCGACGTCGCCGGTGCGCAGGCGCCCGCCGGGGAAGGTCGCCGCGGTCGCGTCCGGGTTCTGCCAGTAGCCGGGTACCACCTGCGGTGCGCAGAACTCGAGTTCGCCCTCCTCGCCGGGCGGCAGCGGCGTGCCGTCGGGCGCGATGATGCGTACCCGCACGTCCTGCATCGGGACGCCGATCGACAGCGTACCGCTCGGCGCGTGTACCGGCGCCTCGCGGCCGAGCGGTACCGCGATCCCGCCGGCCGTGGTCTCCGTCATGCCCCACACGTTGTGCAGGTACGGGCCGAACCGCTCGCGGAAGCGGGTCAGCGTGGCGGGCGGGATCGGCGCGCCACCGGAGTAGAACGACTTCACCGACGCGAAGTGCGCCGGCCCGGCACCGGGTACCGAGAAGAACGCGTTGAAGGCGGTGATCGAGCCGATGGTGAAGGTGACCCCGTGCTCCCTGATCGCGTCGACCACGACCGCGGCGTGGTACCGGTGGGTGAGCACGAGCGTGGCGTCGCCCAGCAGCGCGACACCGGCGTTGAGCGCCATCCCGGTGATGTGGAACAGCGGCGCGATCGCGAGGACGACGTCACCGGGGGCGAGTTCCACCCAACGGCGGTAGTTCTCCACCGAGTGCAGGTAGTTGCGGTGGGTGTTCATCGCACCCTTCGGCGGGCCGGTGGTGCCCGAGGTGTACGTGATGAACGCGAGGTCTGCCGCGCCGAGGCTGCCGGGTACCGGCGGGTGCTGTCCGGCGAAGTCCCGGATCAGCCCGGCGACGTCGCCGTCGGGAGACTCCTGCCCGGCCGGCAGCGACCCGAACACGCGCTCGTCGTCCCGCGTCTGGTACGCGCGGTCGTCGGAGCCGAGCACGAAGCGCACCGTGCCGCCGGCCAGCGTCTCGCGGACCCGGTCGAGGACCGTGTGCGAAGCGATCACGCCGATTGTGCCTGAGTCGTCGATCAGGCGGCGCAGCTCGGCCCCCTTGTACATGGGGTTGAGCGGCACCGCGACCGCACCCAGCGTCCAGAGCGCGAGCAGCGCGATCGGGTAGTCCGGCACGTTCTGCAGGTAGATTCCGACCCGGTCGCCCTGCTCGACGCCGTGGCGCCGGGCGAGGCCGGCGGCGAGCGCGCCGGCGGCGGCGTCGACCTCCGCGGCGGTGAGGCTGCCGTCGAAGTACCGCAGGGTGGGGCGGTCCGGGCTCGCGGCGACGCGGGCGGCCCACGCCTGCGGGATGGTCGTGTCGAGTTCGCCCACCGGTACCACCCTCAAAGTGTCTGCGCCTGGAGGGTGAGCGCGATGTCGGTGAGCATGTCCTCCTGCCCGCCCACCAGCCTCCGCCGGCCCGCCTCGACGAGGATCTCGCGGGCGTCCACGCCGTACCTCGACGCGGCGATCTCCGCGTGCCGCAGGAAGCTGCCGTAGACGCCGGCGTACCCGATGGTGAGTGTCTCCCGGTCGACCCGTACCGGCCGGTCCTGCAACGGACGCACCAGGTCGTCGGCGGCGTCCTCGAGCGCGTACAGGTCGCACCCGGTCCGCCAGCCGAGCAGGTTCGCCACCGCGACGAATGCCTCGATCGGCGTGTTGCCGGCCGCCGCACCCTGGCCGGCGAGCGAAGCGTCCACTCTGGACACACCCTCCTCCACCGCGGCCACCGAATGCGCGACGGCGAGCGACAGGTTCTCGTGCGCGTGGATGCCCACCTGGGTCGTCGGGTCGAGCACGTCCCGGTACGCGCGCACCCGTTCGCGTACCTCGTGCGTCAGCAGGCGACCGCTGGAGTCGGTGATGTACACGCAGTGCGCGCCGTACGACTCCATCAGCCGCGCCTGCCGCGCCAGTTCGGCGGGGCCGATCATGTGGCTCATCATGAGGAAGCCCGACACGTCCAGGCCGAGTTCGCGCGCCACGGCGATGTGCTGCGCCGCCACGTCGGCCTCGGTGCAGTGGGTGGCCACCCGCACCGAGCGCACCCCCAGTTCGCAGGCGCGCCGCAGGTCGGCGACCGTACCGACACCGGGCAGCAGCAGCGTCGTGATGACGGCGCGCGGCGCGTTGCCGACCGCGGCGGCGATCCACTCCCAGTCGGTATGGCTGCCCGGCCCGTAGTTGAGGCTCGATCCGGCGAGCCCGTCGCCGTGACTCACTTCGATCGCCGCGACGCCGGCGCGGTCCAGCGCGCGGGTGATGGCGCCGACCTGTTCCGGCGTGATCCGGTGCCGGATGGCGTGCATGCCGTCCCGCAGGGTCACGTCCTGTACGTAGACCTCCGTGCTCATCGCGCCGCCACCGTCGCCCGCTGCGCGATCCGCTCGGCCACGCGCACCGCCGCCGAGGTCATGATGTCGAGGTTGCCCGCGTACGCCGGCAGGTAGTGGGCCGCCCCCTCGACTTCGAGGAACACGGTCACCTTCCAGGACACGGCGGCGTCCGCTGCCACGAGCGTCGCCACCTCCACCCGCTCGACCGGGGTGAACTGCACCCTCTGGACCAGCCGGTACCCGGGGACGTACGCCGCCACCTCGGCCACCATCGCCTCGATGGACGCGCGGACGGCGTCCAGGTCCGCGTCGCCGATCAGGCAGTACACGGTGTCCCGCATGATCAGCGGCGGCTCCGCCGGGTTGAGGATGATGATGGCCTTGCCGCGCCGCGCCCCGCCCACCGTTTCGATCGCGTGCGCGGTCGTCTCGGTGAACTCGTCGATGTTCGCGCGGGTGCCCGGCCCGGCCGAGGTCGACGCGACCGAGGCGACGATCTCCGCGTACGGCACGGCGGTCACCCGCGACACGGCGGACACGATGGGGATCGTGGCCTGCCCGCCGCAGGTGACCATGTTGATGTCCGGCGCGTCGAGGTGCTCCTCCAGGTTCACCGGCGGGACCACGTACGGGCCGAGCGCGGCCGGCGTCAGGTCGACCAGGCGGCGCCCGTACGGTTCGAGGATCCGCGCGTTGGCCACGTGTGCGCTGGCGCTCGTGGCGTCCAGCACGATCCGTACGTCCGGGAACTCGGGCATGGCGACGAGGCCCGCGACACCGTCCGAGGTGGTCGCGATCCCCAGGCGGGCGGCCCGGGCCAACCCGTCGGAGCCGGGATCGATACCGGCCATCGCGAGGACGCGGAGGCGCGCCGACCCGCGCATAATCTTGATCATCAGATCGGTGCCGATGTTGCCCGAGCCGACAATCGCCACACCGGTCCTGTCCGTCGTCACGGTTCTCCCCTCCCCGAGAAGCGCGCCGTCACTGTCCCCAATGGAGCGATGCGCGCGTCGAAGACGCCTCCCGGGCGTACGTCCACCATGCGGCCGAGCGCGCCGGACAGCACCAGGTCGCCGGCCCGCAGCGGGATGCCGACCTCGATCAGGGTCGCCGCGTCGCTGTCTTGGCACACCCTTATCGCTGGTAGAGAACGACATTACCAGCGCCGCGTACGTCGCGGTAGCCTCCGCTATCAAATAACGAACACAGTGGTGCAAATAGCGATGCATGTGCGCCGGACGGTCAGCGGAACGTGGTGACCCGGTGGTGGAACCGCCACACGCCGTCGGTCCGGTGCAGGGTGTCCTCGTACCGCCCGACGAGGTGCAGCACCCACCCGGCCGGGTCGCGCCGGAAGAAGGCGAGGTCGCTGGTTGCCGTGGCCTGCTCCGCGGAGCGGCTGTCGACGACCGTGTTGGTCACGAGATGCAACTGGGGCACGGTCGGCGCCCACGCTCCGTAGCCCTCCCGGATCGCGTCGCGGCCCACGAAGGTGGCGGTACCGGCGATCTCGGCAACACCGTCCGGGCAGAACAGGTCAGCGATGTCGCCCGCACGCCCGGCATCGAGTGCGTGCGCGTACGCGCCGATCAGGTTGCGCACGCTGTCCGCCACGCACGCGTCGAGGTCTGCGCCCACACGGCCCTCCCGTTGTCTGTTGACCGATCGGTACACCCGCGGTCACATGCTAGCGGGTCCGGTCACCGCCACGGGGTGCAGACCTGGTTGCCCCAGGTGCTGCCGGTCCACTCCAGCACGCACGCCTGGGCGGCGCCGGCCGCGTACACCTGGTCCGCGTAGTACTGGGTGCCCGAGGTACCGGCGAACAAGTAGCCCCACGCGTTGAAGCCCGGTGACTGCCGCCCGGCCCAGAGGTAGTAGCTGTGACCGGACGACGAGGGGGTGAACCGGGCCCAGGCCACCGTGCAGTTGGGGCCGCGGCGCAGTTCGAGGGTACCGCCGTCCGCACTCACCCTGCCGCCCGACGGAGTGCTGGCACCCGCCGAGCAGTACGCGCCCGTGGCCGCCGACAGCGAGGTTGTCGGATCGAGATTGTCACAGGTGTACGCCGCGCACGGGTAGTCGAGCGTGAGCGTCCTGCTGGACGACACGACCGTGTCGAAGTTGGCGTGCACGTCCCACCAGTTGCGCATGTGATGGCCGTGGGTCTGCACGCTGTTGCCCTTGCCCGGGAAGTTCTGCATCCACCACACGATCCAGTTGAGTTGCGGGTTGTCGGTGTCCCCGTTGTCCGTACAACCCCACAGTGCGCAGGAGATCTGCGTGGTGGGTCCGGTACCGTCCGGCAGCCAGGCCAGGCAGTCACTCGCGTGTGGCGTGGTGTCCGCCCAGTCGTATTCACTGTTCGCGTTCGGCGGGTTGTGCACCGAGCCGCAGCGCCCGGTCTCGTTGGTGGCGGCCGGGTGCGCGGGCCCCTCGAACTCCGAGGTGAACGTTGTCGGGTCCACATAGGAGAGTTCGGCTTCGAGCTGGTGGCCGTGCGAGTGCACCGCCTCCGCGGTACCCCGCTGCTCGTTGAAGGTGTAGACGGTGTATGTCTTCGTACACACCGGCATCCTGTTGTCGCGGTAGCTGTTGGAGATGTCGCCGTGCGGGCCGGACATCTCCGACTCGCTGATGCCGAGTTGGCTCGGCCCCTGGTACGCGTAGAGCCAGACCTCGTTCACGCCCTGGTTCTGCACGTAGTCGCAGATGTTCACCCCGCTCATGATGGTGTTGTAGTCCGGCCGCACCCTGTACACGTCCGTGGTTCCGTTGTAGTGCGGGTTGGCCACCGTCGGTACCGCCGTGTCGTGCTCGTAGCTGTTCACCACGTGGTACGTCAGCGACGGCGTGGCCGAGGGATCGGCGTACCGGTGGTATGCGGTACCCAGGGACAGGAAGTTCACCAGGTTCGCCGTGATCGCGTCCGTCTTGGTACGCATGGCCGCGACGGTACCGGTGACGTCACCGGTCACGCTGCTGTCGATGTTCACGCCGTCTCTGGTCGGGATGTACCTGATGACCAGCGCGCCGAGCGAGTAGTTCGTCTGCGTCGGATCCGGGAGCGTGGCGAGTGCCGGTGCCGCCGCCGTCACCACGGCCGCGGCCGTGGCGGTGAGGGTCGCCACCACCGCGGCCAGGCCGGACCGGAGCGCTCGTCGAGTTGTCATCGGTGCCGTCCTCCAGGGTCGCGAGTCGCAGCTCATCGACCAGCGTGAGTCCGGACCAAACCCTGCGGCAAGTCATGCAAACACCCGACACAGCGGTGCGAGCCGCCGCCGGATGCCGTCCAGGCCGCTGCGTTCCTCAATGCTGGCGTACCGAACGGACAATGCCGGGAATCGATCCCACCAGCAGCACGACGGCCCACACGATCGCGACCACGGCGAGCACGATGGCGGCCAGCGCGTCGGTGATGCTCACGAGTATCACCGGCACGATACCGTGCAGGAACTCCACCACGATGCCGCAGACCAGCGACGTGAGGGTGAGCAGCACCAGGCCCTTGTTCTGGATGAATCGGGGCTGCGCGGCCAGCAGGAAACCGCCGAAGACCAACTTCAGGAACATCACCAGGCTCAGCAGCGCCGTGGCCGCACCGCGCGGGAAGAAACCCCACACAATCAGATACGCGAGGGTACCGAAGGGGAACGCGAAGAACAGCGTGACCATGAGGATCAGCTTGATGATCGCCACGATCAGCAGCACGATGGCGGTCAGCACGAGCAGGATGCCGAACACCAGCGTGGCGGGCGCCTGGATCCGGCCGTGTATCCGCGGCGGCACCGCCAGCCCGACCGCCATGAGTACCACGGTGAACAGCACCACCGCGTCGACCAGCGCCAGGTACCCGATACCGAGCCCGGGTGGCGCCTGGGCGTGCGCGGGTACGTCCACCCCGAGCCGGCCCGCCTGCCCGGCCAGCCCGGCACCCACGTCCCGACCGCCCAGCAGCAGCCCGGAACCCAGCTCCACCAGGACCACGAGCACGATGGCGGCCAGCGCCACGAAGAAGAACGGCGTTTTGAGTCTCGTCACGGTTCACTCCCCCGGCAGGTGTGCGGTACAGGTGGCCGCGCCGGTACAGGCAAGGTCGATCGGGCCGCCGTCGCCGTTCACGGTCACGTCGAGGTCGGTACCGGCCCGCACCTGGGTGGCGGCGGGCTGCTGCTGGCCGGGTGGCCTGGCGGTGACCGTCATCGGCTGATCGGCGTGTAGCCGCACCCGCCGGGTACCGGCGCCCTTGGGTACGGTCAGGGTGCAGCCGCCCTGGACGGTGAGGGTGGTACCCGAGAGGCAGCCCGCGCGCAGTTGTGATGCGGGTACCTCCCGGGGGCCCGGCACCAGGTGACCGAGCCAGCCGACCAGCCCACCCGGCCGGGTACCGGCGTCCCCGCCACCCGACCCGGAGCCGGTGGCCGCCGCCCCGGCGTACAGCATGACCAGCACGGCGAACACCGCGACCGTGAGGATCTTCTGCCGGCGCGTCATGTCACGGCGCCACTTGGAAGGACCGGAACGTGGACGGCGGCCCTACCGTGCCGAAGTCGTCCACCGGGGCGACCTGCCACTGGAAGTCGTGCAGCACGCCGGGATTCCGGTACTCGCCGAAGACGGGGACGAAGCTGTTGGCCTGCGTCTGCGTCGTGGTGGTGATGATGGGCGTGAACGACGGGTGGTCCACCTGGGTGATCCCGGCCGGTACCTGGTGGCACTGCATGCTGGGCACCACGCACTCGGTCAGGACGAGTGTCACCTGCCAGCGGTGGATGAAGCTGTCCGGTTCGGTCCACTGGAACAGGCCGGGCGCCTGCGGGGCGGCCGAGGCGCCGGGCACGGTGGGGGTGGCGGGCAGGGGCGTGCTGGGCGGCGCCAACTGAGCCAGCTTGAGCTGGGCCTGGTCGGCCGGCGCGACCTGCGCGGGCGCGGCCAGGGCGGCGCTGACGACCAGATCCACGGCGGTACCCCGGGCCACCATCTGTCCACCCAGGATCGACTGGTACAGCACGCTGTTCGCCGGGGTCTGGGACTTGTGCCGTACCGTACCGGCGCGCAGGCCGGACGCGGCGAGGTTGGTACGCGCCTGCTCCTCGCTCTGGCCCCCCACGTTGGGTACCCCGACCAGGCCCGTGGGCGGCGTGGACGTCGAGCCGCCGGTACCCAGCACCACCGCGAGCACCACGACCACGGTCACCACCACCAGCCCGGCCACGGCAAGTACCCACCAGGGCCGGCGGCGCTTGACCGGCACCGCTGCCGGTGCCACCTCCACCGCGAGCCGCCCGCTGAGTACCGAGTCCTCCTCGGGCGTGGAGTCGGCCGAGTACGCGCGGGTCTGCACCGAGAAGGTCCCGGCCGGCACGGTACCCGGTACCGCCACGGTCACCAGGTACGACACCGAGCCCTTGGGCGGTACCCGCCGCTGCGGTTCGTCCACAGTGAACCAACCCGGGTCGGCGCCGTCACCCGCGACGATGTCCAGGACCACGATGTCCTGCCGGTCGGTCGGGTTGGTGACGGTGAACGTCGTCTCGCCGTGCCGGGCGCCGTCCAGCCCGATCCGGTCGGTGGGTGCGGTGACCAC
Source organism: Rugosimonospora sp. (assembly GCA_035278125.1). Taxonomy (GTDB): domain Bacteria; phylum Actinomycetota; class Actinomycetes; order Mycobacteriales; family Micromonosporaceae; genus DATEJJ01. The sequence continues at coordinate 8,883 of DATEJJ010000436.1, read as the reverse complement.
CCATTTCGTTGCCATGGCGGTACTCCTCAACTGTCGGGGGTTGGCGGGTCGAGCACGACCTCGCAGGTTGTCGCGGCGGGCTTCTCGGTGGCGCAGACGCGCCGGATCAGGTCCAGGTGCCCGGCCGCCGCGGCCGGTACCCGGACGATCAGGTGGAAGGCGCGGTCGGCGGGCTCCTCCACCCGGATACCGCCGGTACCGCACAGGGTGGTGAGCAGGCCGGTGAGGCCGGCGGCGGTACCGCGCAGCGCGGCCAGTACCGGCGCGGCGGCGACCAGGTCGCGCAGCCGCCCCACCGGTACCGTGGCGGGCAGGTGGTCCCAGGCCACCCAGCGCACCAGGTACGGCACGAGTTGGTCGGGTGCGTGGTACGGCGACGCGAGGTCCTCCACCGCGCCGAGTACCGTCTCGCTGGGCGCGTGCAGTTCCTGCATGACGCCGAGCAGCGCGGACAGCGGGCTGCCCGGCGTGTACCCGTGCTGGTAGGCCAGGGGCAGCAGGCGCGCGATGTGGTCACTGCGCACTTTCGCTCACCACCTCGATGTCGTGCTCGCCCGAGCAGAGCAGCCAGGTGTCGGGTACCGTCACGACCTCCTGCGACTCGCGGGCGGCGGCGGTCTCCCAGACCACGGCGCCGGTGCTGCGGTGGACCCCCGCGGCGCCGCCGGCCATGACCACGTCGCCGGCCACGGCGACGGCCTGGATGGCCGCGAACCTGGACCGGTCGCGCAGCGGCAGCCCGGAGTTCACGTCCGCGCTCTGCCAGGCGCCGCCGGCCAGGTCCAGCCGCAGCACCCCGCCGCTCTGCGTGGCCGCATAGGCGCGGCCCGCGCCGAAGGCGAAGTCCCAGCAGGTACCGCCGGCCCAGCCGCTGTTCAGCTGCTCCCACCGGACGGTCGCCTCGAACAGCCGGGCCCGGTACGCGCCGTTGCCCGGCCGGGTCACGTCGGATTCGCCCGCGCCCACCCAGAGCAGGGTGGCCGGGCCGTCGTACTGGACGGCCAGGGTACGGGTATCCACTCTGGACAGTCCGACGTTCTCGAAGGTGCCCGAGGCACCGCCCACAGTGGACAGGTACACCCCGGAGAGCGCCTGCCCGGCCAGTGCCACGCCGCGTACCCCGCGCTCGGAGACGAACGCCCGTACCGCGTAGAAGCCGCGGTCCGCGTGCCCGGCGTCCACCAGCACCTGGAGCGGTACGCTGCCCGGCAGCAGGGCCAGCTCGTACAGCCCGCTGTCGGTGGCCAGCAGCAGGGCGGCCGCGCCGTCCCGGTCGATCCAGTCCAGGTCGTTGACGGCCGGCTCCAGCGCCGCGAGCCGGGTCCACTCCTCGCCCAGGCTGCTGGACAGGTACACCACGGAGCCGCCCTCCGCGGTCCGGGTCACCACGGCCACGTGCCCGGGGCGCGCGGTCACGCCGGTGCGGTCGGGCGCGGGCGCGGGTACCACGCGGCGGATCACCTCGCCGGGGAAGGTACCCACCGCCTCCCAACCCCGCCCGCCGTTGGTGGAGCGGAACAGTGTCTCGTCGCCGCCCGCGTACCAGGTGTCCGGCTGGAAGTTGTCCACCCGTACCCCGCGCACCGCCGCGTCCGGCGCCTTCTGCACCACGAACCGCACGTCGTCCACGTACCGCACGCCCGGCTCGGCCAGCTCCAGCAGTCTGTACACATTGGACGCCCGCAGCGGCTCGCCGAACGCCCAGCCGCTCGCGTTGGCGGGCGTGGGCAGCACGCTGATCACCTGGTACAGCCGGTCGTGGATGCGGGCGCGGACCGCGTCGGGATCCTCCTGCGCGCGTACCACCACCCGGCCCCGCACCGACACCGACTTGTACCGCGCCCAGGTGCTCACCACCGTGGTACCCAACGGCCGCCGGCTGTCGAGCACCGCCTGGGTCGCCGCGAGCGCCGCCGGAACCTGCTGCTCCACCAGGGTTTCCGGGGGCAGCCGCCAGCCCGGCCGGGCCTGCTCACCCACCTCCGGCACCAGCACCACCTCCACCTGGCCGGGACGCGCGAACGACCACATGCTGGACCGGGTGAACGCCCTGGCCCGGGCCACCGACGCGCCGCCGCCGGTGGCGAGCAGCTCGAAGTCGCGGGCGGTGACCGCGCGCAGCTGCGAGTAGAACTGGTACGGGCCGCGCACCACCGCCGCATCCAGGCTCTCCATGGCCCGGCCGCCGCGCGCGGGCGCCACGTTCTCCACGCGTACCCCGGGCAGCGGGTCGCGCAGCACGGTCAGCTGTCCACTCGCGACATTCCCGGCCGGCCCGCCACCCGTGCGGTACCAGATCCGCACCTCGCGCCCGGCCGCCGGTACCGCCGCGAGAGGTTCCGCCCGGCCGGTACCGGCCGGCTGGAGGGCGGGGGCGAAGGTGACGGTACCGGTCTCCCGGTCCAGCCGGTACACCCGGTCGCGCGGGCCGGCTCCGGCGAAGCTGTCCACCGGCTGCCAGATGACGTAGCTGGTACCGGCGTGCTCCCGCGCGCCGACCCCGGGACCCAGCTCGTCCCCGCCCGCCGCCACGCCGAGCAGCACGTCGTACGGCTCGGTGGTGCTGACCAGCGGGGCCGACCGGGTACGCAGCACCTGGCCGGGGGCGCCGGTACCCACGCCCAGCAGCTCCGCCTCGACCGGCTCGCAGTGGTACGCCGGCACCCGCACCTCCGCCTGCCCGGCCGCCAGCACGGCGGAGGCCGGGACGGTGAACACGACCGGCGCGCCGTCCCCGCCCGCGGTACTGACCCGCAGACCGGCCGGGATGGCGAGGGCCGGAGTACCGGAGCCGGTGCGGGTGAACGTCAACTCGGCGTACGCGGCGGCCGGTGGCTGGCGGCTGACGCCGAGCAGGTTGAGGAACACCGAGTACGCGCGCTCGGGCAGCCGGTTCATCCGGTACAGCATCACCTCGGTCAGGTGCGCGAACGCCTCGACCAGTACCATGCCCGGATCGTGCACGGACAGGTCTGTCCACTCGGGACAGTTGGCGACCAGGTACCGGCGCGCCTGCAACACCAGGTCGGCGAAGGTGCGGTCGTCCAGGTTGGGTACGGGGATGGTCACGACGCCCCTCCAGTGTGGACGGTCAGTTCGAGCAGGTCGGTGGCGAGGGTGGCACGCACCCGGTAGCGCAGCGAGATGACCAGCCGCTCCGGCTCGTCCGGGTCGGCCGCCGCGTCCAGGTCCACGATCTCCACGCGCGGCTCCCACCGGGTCAGCGCGCTGCGCACGTAGTGGATGGCGAGACCGGCGGTGGTCTGGTCGTTCGGCGCGAAGGCGAGCCGGTGCAGGTACGAGCCGTACCCGGGGCGCATGAGGCGCTCCCCCGGCGCCGTGGTGAGCAGCATGGTGAGCGCCTGCCGCGCGCTGTCCTCGCCCGCCACCGTGGACAGCGCGCCGGTCGGGTCGGTGGCGAGCCCGCCGGCGAAGCGCAGCGCCCGGTACGCGCTCACGAGTCGGCGCTCACGTACGACTGGCCGGGGTCGCGCACGGTGTAGTGCACGGTACCCGGTACCGTCCCGTCGGTCAGGCCGTCCAGATTGGACAGTACGACCGCTCGACCGTCCACCCGTACCCAGCCGCTGTACCCGACGGCCACGGCGAGGGTACGGGTACAGGGCTTGACCGTCGGGCCGATGTTCGGGCAGCCGGTGACCCTACGGCCGGGCGGGTCCCCGGTCACGAGCACCGGTGCGCCGCCCACGGTCACCCAGGACTGCCCGGGTACGTTCTCGACCAGCCCGTCGTGCCCGCACTTGACGGTGGCCCGCTTGGTGACCCAGTACATCGGTGATCCTCTCAGGCGTTCTGGAAGTCGACGGTGGCGGCCCGGATCGTCAGCCCGTGCCCGGCCGCGTCGATCACGAGGTCGGTGACCGCGGTGAGCCGTACCTTGTCCGGGGCCAGTTCCACGGCGCTACCGTCCTTGTTGGACAGTCGCAGGGTGTGCGCGGAATCGTCCAGCACCACGGTCTGGCCGCCCGGGGTACGCAGTGACCAGATGCCCGGGTCGGGTGGCGCGATGGCGCCGTACAGCGAACCGAGCACCAGCCCCGCGCCCGGGTCGCCGTGCGGCAGCGCGACCGCCACGGTGTCGTCCACGCCGGGCAGCGCCACCAGTCCCTTGTCCCGCCCGGCACCGGGGCAGAGCACACCCAGCCAGCCCGCGTCCGCCCCGCCCAGCGCCGGCAGCGACACCCGCACCCGGCCCCGCCGGTCCGGGTCGTCCACGGCGGTGACCTGTCCCAGCGTGATGGCACAGCCGGCCGCCGGGCGCGGCAAGTCCGGTGGCTGGGTGGTGAAGGTGCTGGTGTACCCGTCCCGGTCCAACTGGTGCACGACCTCGGTGACGACGTGGGTACCGTCCGCAATGGACCCGGCACCGTCCACTGTGACCGGTGTACCCGGGCGCAGTCGCCCGTCACCCGTGGCGGTGCCGCGCAGCACCACCTCGCCTGCCACGCGCAGGTCCAGCGCGAGCTGTGCGGTACCGGCCAGTTCGGTACCGGCCTGCGCCACCAGGCTCAGCTCGCCGCCGTCGGGTACCGCCAGCCCGGACCGGCGCCCGCTGCGCGCCCCGGACGCCTGCGCGCGCAGCGGCGCGGCGAGGTCCGCGTCCCAGCCGAGCGCGGTCACCCGGCGCGCGGCCCGGTCCGCGTTGCCCTCCACCCCGCAGGCGAGCAGCGTGTCACCGAATCTCAGCGGTACCGGTTCCCCGTCCCCGGCGAGCGTGGTCAGCCGCAGCTCGGCACCGTGCGAGGCGACCAGGTACCCGCCCCGCGCGGCGGTCTCGACGAGCAGCTCGAAGTCGGACTGCCGGTGCTGGACCACCCGCGCGAACGTCGGGGTGTCCGGGCCGTCGACCTCCCCTGCCAGGATCCGGGCCAACTCGGTGGCACTGACGTTCTCGAACACGCGCAGGGTCTGCCGGCTGCGCAGCCGGTGTACCCGGTCGTACCCGCGCAGCCGTGCCGTGCTGGTACCGGCGGTCGTCTGGCTCAGCTCCACGCAGGTGACGTCCCCGTCGAAGAGCACGGCCCGCTCGCCGGCCACGCGTACCTGGAGCGGCGCACCGATCGTGGCACCGGCCGGCAGCTCCGGCTCCAGGGTCACCTCACACTGGGTGGGCGCGTTGAACCGGGCCGCCACCCGTACCGCCACCACCCGTACCGTCGCCGGCAGCGGGGTACCGGCCAGGGTCAGCTCCACCGCCGGTACCGCCACGGCCGTCACGGCGCACCGCCGGCCGGGGGTACCGACAGGACGGTGCCGGGTGGCACCTCCATCGGGTCGGCGATGTCGTTGTGCTCGGCGAGCCGCCGCCACTCCCGCGGGTCACCGAGGGCACTCTGCGCGAGCAGGTCGAACCGCACCCCGCTGTACCCGGGCCCTGCCTGCCCGTCACCCGTGGCCGGTACCGCGTCCACGGCGGGCGCGCTGCCGGCGGTGCTCGTGAGCTCCCCCTCGTAGCTGGGCGCCGCCGGTGCCGGCTCCGCCACCCGCCACAGCTTCAGCCGCAGCCACGACCGGCGCGGGCAACCGGTCGGGCCGAACGCGTCGAAGCGCTCCGCGATGGCGGCGATGATCCCGGGTACGTTCCACGCCTTGCCCCACACGAACCGGACCAGCGGTGGCCGGTTGCCGCCCCGCTCCTGCACGGAGTTCTCGGCGAGCTGCCAGAGCCGGCCGGTGAGTGCGCGTACGTCCTCGGGCGGGGTACCGGACTCGACGAGATCGACATCGAACAGCAGGTCGAGGACCAGCTCGGTACGCCCGCCCCCGGTGAGCAGCAGCGGCTGGTCGGCGGCCGGGTAACCGCCCACGGTTCCGGTACCCGCCCGCACCCCGCCCGCCCGCCCGACCTCGACGGTCTGCGGGTTGAGCAGGCAGTCGACGCGCTCGCCGGTGGCGTCGACGATGAAGGCTACCCGCTCCACGGCAGCCCCCGGTGCTCGGCGGCGAGCCGCTCCAGCCGCGCCCGGTCGTGATCGGGTGCCGGGGCCAGCTCGCCGACCTCGGGCAGCTCCGGCCAGCGCGGGTCCTCCCCGTCCTTCATGGACAGTGTAGGCACCGGCTCGGGCTCGGCCTGCGGTAGCACAAGCGGCATCGAACGCTTCAGCGGCAGTGCGTTGATCCCTGCGGATCTTGGCGGTTTTGACATCGGATCCGCTGTCAAACTCACCAAGATCGGCCGGACGCCCGGAACCAGAGTATCCACCGTGGACCTTCCCGCGGCGGTGCGCACTTCGACGACAGGGGCCGGCGTCACAGGACGGACAACCGCTCGGGCCTTCGGCACCCGCACCTCAGGCGCCCCCGGCCGGACCAGGTCGACCGGGGTGGGGGCCGGGGCCTCCACTGTGGACCTTCGACCGGCTGCGCGGAATTCGACATCGGGGGCTGGTGCGGAAGTCCGTACGAACCGAGGTGCGCCGGGCTCCGCAACCCGCGCCGGCGTGGTCGGCGCCGGGGTTGCGCGGACGTCGACATCCTGGGCCGGTGCCGAGGTCCGCGCGAACCCCGGGCCTACCCGCGCCGCGGAGCGGAGGGCCGCCGCCGCCCGCCAGCGCGCCGCGATGTCCACCACGGGCGGCGGCGGGACCGGGCGGAACAGCCGCAGCAGCCAGCCCAGCAGGTTACGCAGCCGTACCGGCAGCACTTCCGGTCTCCCGTTGCAGTCCGTCGTGCGCCAGTACCAGCGTCTCGATCGCGAGTTCCTGGCTCATCGCGTTCAGCGGGGCGCCGTACCACTCCTGCGGCCAGGCGTTGATGAGGTTCCAGCGCAGGACCTCCGCCGAGCCGCTCGGGTCCAGCATGACGATCGAGACGTTGCGCCGGTCCACCCGACCCTCCACCGCCGACATGAGCCAGTTCCACAGGTCCGGGGACGAGGTCAGGCCGAAGCGCAGGCTCACCGCGCCGTACGTGACCCGGCCCGGGATCGCGCGTACCACCGAGTTGGCGCCGCCCTCCCGGTACGCGATCCGCTCGACCCGTACGCCGAGCCCGTTCACCTCGGTGAAGTGGCCCTCGGTCACGCCGTTGACAAGCAGCTTGAAGTTGTACGCGCGCAACGGGTCGACGAGGGTGCCGGGCTGCGCGTCGGGCGTCGCGGTCAGGTCGGGCATGTCAGCCTCCCAGGTTGGCGGGTTCGGAGCCGGTCGCGGACTGGCTGAGCTTGAACACCACGAATTCCGCGGGTTTGACGGGTGCCACACCGATCTCGGCGACGACGATGCCGGCGTCGCGTACCTCGGGCGGGTTGGTCTCCTCGTCGCACTTGACGAAGAACGCTTCCGAGGCGGTGCGGCCCATCAGCGCGCCGTCGCGCCACACCCGGGTGAGGAAGGCGCCGATGTCGCGGCGGATCGAGCGCCACAGCAACTGGTCGTTGGGCTCGAAGACGATCCAGCGGGTACCGCCGGCGATCGACTCCTTCAGCATGCTGAACAGCCGCCGGACGTTGATGTACCGCCACTCGCTGGCCTGCGCCGCGAGGGTACGGGCGCCCCAGACGCGTACCCCTTCGGCCGGGAAGTACCGGATGCAGTTCACCCCGGCCGGGTTGAGTACCTCCTGCTCGCCGCGGGTGACCCGGTACGTGAGGTCCACGACGCCCCGGACCGGTTCGTTGGCGGGCGCCTTGTGCACCCCGCGGGTGGCGTCGGTACGCGCCCACAGTCCGGCCACGTGACCGCTGGGCGGGGTGGCCACCGGGGTACCGGTGAGCGGGTCGCGCACCACGATCCACGGCACGTAGAAGGTGCCGTAGTCGGATTGCCTGGGCCGCAGGCCGGACTCCGCGTCTGCGTCCGGAGTGGACACTGTGGTCAGCCGGCTGATGTCGTCGATGGTCGCGGGCGGGTCGAGGATGGCGACCCGGTCGCCGAGCCGCTCGCAGTGGGCCAGCAGGCTCTCGTAGGACAGCGCGTCGGTGTACCCGGGCGCCGCCACGATCGCCACCTCGTCGACCGCCTCCAGCGCGGACAGGCCGCTGCGGCTCGACCGGGTACCGTCGATCGGCTGCCCCTCGGCGACGTTCGCCACGAAGCAGCGACCACCGCCGTTGTCGAAGAACCCGAACACGGCGCGGGCCAGCGGGGTGCTCGGCACGTCGGCACCCGACGCGAACACGCGCAGGAACTCCGACCAGCTGTTGACGGCCACCGCCGTACCCGGCCGGGCGGCCGGATCCGGTGCGGTACCGACGAATCCGGCGGTGCTGGTACCGGCCGTGCCGATGGGCCGGGCACCGCTGGGTACCTCCTCGACGTACACGCCGGGAGCAGCGTAGAAGGGCATGGGATCAGGTCTCCTCGATGTCGCAGTAGACGGTGACCGGCTCGGTCACCTGCGGAGCCACGTCGACCCGCAGGTACGTGCCGCGCCCGGACAGGTGCAGCGCGACGCCCCGGTCGGCGGGCTGGCCGGGCAGGGTGAAGGTGCCGCGCTCGTCGGTACGCACCCGGGCACCGGTACCGGGTGCGTAGACGTCCATGCCGGCCAGCGGTACCCCGGTCGGGGCGAGCACCCGGCCGTGCAGGGTACGCGCGGCGGCACCGGTCAGCCGCAGCTCACCGGTGACGCGCGGTACCGCCGTGCCGGCCGGGCGCGGGTCCACCCGTACCGGCACGTCCAACACCAGCGTGGGCCACTCCGACTCGCCCGCCGGCGCATCCGGTACGTGGTGGTACTCGTCGGTGCCGGCCAGCGCGACCAGTACCCGGTCCAGCAGATCCAGCGCGACGCCGGCCGGACCGGCGACGTCCACTGTGTACCGGACCCGCAGGCGCAGTGGGGGCCGCCCGACCTGGTCGGCGAGCAGCCGGACCGGCCGGATGGACACGCCGCCGTCCCCGCCGCCGTCGACCGGCCCGA